>JAYSRS010000125.1:0-18087 GCA_043720935.1 Saprospiraceae bacterium | reverse complement strand
TCTCTTATTTTATTGTCTTGTTAACCATAAAAGTAAAGAGAATAGGGGGAATATTTTTTTTTAACTTAACAAGCCAGTTTGAAACCCGCGTCAAGTTTATATTGCGATAAATAACCGATGATTCCGAATTAAAATGTATATTTACGTGTCAAATCCGTTAATCAGCATGGGTTAATGGACATTTTTTCATTCAAAACACGTATTAATATGAAGCAATTAATCTTAATTATCGCCCTTTTCACTTTCCCAATTTGCGTTTATTCGCAGAAAAATATCAAAATTGAAGCGTCAGTTAACAAAAATTTTGGTGAGAAGTTTTATCAAACAGGCTTTACCATTGATGTACCTATCGAAACTATGCTAAAAGACAATGTGTCAAGTGTCTTAATTGGCCTAAAATATTCCCGAAAACAAAATATGACGACGGGTCAAAAACCGATTAGGGAATATGAAGTCCCCAAAACTTCTTCATGTTTTGTCTGTTTATCCGCAGAATCAAAGCACTTTGTTATGCGTGCAAAGCAATATAAATTTGATTATTTACAAGTGCCATTAGAATACAAACGTTATTTCAATCATCGAAAAGAATTTTTATTCAAATTTGGTACTTATTTGGGCTATGCCATCAATGGGCAAGTGAGTAATTTTGAATTTGAAAACGGAATTATCGGCTTTATGGTACAAAAGCATTTTTGACTAATTAATAATTTGTAACTCATTGATTATCAATGCAATTCAACGTTCGGGGAACTTTAAAAGTTCTCCGAACGTGCGCCGTACCATAAAGCCGATAATTCCGTTTGAAAATTCAGAAGGTTTCTTGGCTTTTATTCTCCTAATAATTTATCAACGCCTAATTCTTTTTCACGCGCTTCTTTTGAACGTGAAAAAATCCGACGATTAGACGTAGGTTATATCCTTGTATTAGGCTTTACAAAATCAATCGTTGATGTAACGTGTCAATTGGAAGGTAGTTTTTTTGACTTAAATCAGTCAAGTGAATATAGGCGAATGACCAATACAGCACTTTCTTTTACAGTTAGTGTTCCTGTATTTACCTTAAAAGAAAAGACTAAAAACTAAAACTACCCCCTCAGTATTTTGCACTAAAAAAGCCGTTTTTTACTTGACAGCAAGTGAAAAACGGCTTTTTTAGTGCAAAATACTGAGGGGGCTTATTCTACTTTATTCGGGTTGGGCTTTCCAACAACATGGTTCGATACAATACAAAAGTTTTCTTAAAAACAAATATTCTGCTTCTCGTGCTTTGTACTTTTGTTCTTCTTTATAAAATTTAGCCATGAATTTTAAGTCTTCTGAAATGCGGTTTTCTGTGGCATATTTCTCAAATTCAGCTAATGTTCTTTTAACCTCTTTGGGCGTTGAGGCTGTTAAATTTATGGTCATTTTAGGCTCTGAACCCGTTGTAAATTCCTTAGTCGCCAACCACGGAGTATCACCTTTATAACCAATACAAATGATAAAACCTTGTTGGTATTTTGGCATAATCATTTTCCTATCTTGTTCATTACCAACATAATACACTTCGTTATTTTGAGTATTCAACCGATACAGACTTTTAATTGAGGCATAAATAACGTAAGTGTAAACGCGGTCTAATTGCTTGCTATTTGCCACCGTTACTTCAAGCGGTTGCTCATCCCATTTTTTTGGAATTGTGCCAATATCCACGTTAATCCAACCCGTTTCTGTCCATTCAAAACCATACGTTTCCATGCGGTATTTCTCTCGTTTCCAAAGCAATTTGGTGTAATCTTTCACGATTTTAGCGTGTTCTTTTGCCTCTTTTTTCAATGCTTTTTTAACAGGCAATTGCAGCCGTTCCAATTCTACTTTTACCGTTGACAATTGCTTTTGATAATACCCCCTCAGTAATTTGGCGTATTTATCGGCATCGCGCACTTTTGTTAAGCGTTGTTCCGCAAATCTTGTAAAATCTGATGTCGCATTTTTATCTTCCAAACCAAGCGTTTTTGCCGCTAATGCGTCTATTTCGTAGAGATTTTTATCCAAATTATTGATGTACAACTCTAAAATTGAGTTCTGACACGTTTTGAAAATTGTTTGCAAACGCGTTTCAAATGCCCGCGTCGCAATAAGCGTATTTTGATATTTTTCTGATTTAATAACTTTTATAATAGCAGGGTCAATACCACAGTCCGTTATTTCTGCTCTTGCACTGTCTAAAACACCTTCGGGCGCACCATGAACTTGATAAGATTCATACACATATTTACCATTTTCAAATCTTTTATGTGCGTTGTAATAAGGCTCATTATAATCCGTTGTAAAATTACTGTAAGCATTTAATAAATCTCGATTTCCATTATTACCAAAGCTATAATACAAACTATCAACAAGGTTTTGTGTGGCCATTGAATAGTTTTTATAAGGCATATTTTGCTCAACAATTGTTTGAAAACCATTGGGCAAAAAATTAAGCGTATTGATGTCAACGGTTGTTAAATAATTGATAATCTCTTGCGGGTTAGACCAATTCATGTTGCCGTTTTTGTCTCGCGTACCTGTGTAAGCCTTCATATTCGGCTTCTTTTTATCGGTCGGCATTTCTATCCGAATGGGCGTTTTAGTATTGATAATCAATTGTTTACCGTTTGAAGCCGCATTAAAATACAGCATTCCATCCGTTTCTAACAGTTTTCCATTTGCTGTTGTATTCAAATTTGACAGCAATATATCCGATTGCGACAAGGCTTCTGCCAATTCAATTTTAATGTCCGACGTAACAACATTGCCGTCGTTGTCTTTAAAACAACCTTTCGGCATAACGACAATTGTCCCTTTTTCGCCTTCAATCACGTTGTCTTCATTACCGTGTATCTCAAAAAATTGGCTTTCCACCATCGTTGATTTAAAAGGGTCATTTGCCGACATTTTAATTGTTTCAACGGCTTTATTTTGCTTACAGCTTATGCTAAACAGCATTAAAAATAAGCCTAAATAAAAATACAGTAATTGTTTTTTCATGTTTTAAGATTTTGAATTAATTAAAAATCGGAATTATCGGTTAAAAGACGCAAGCGTAAACTTAGAACTCTAATTTATTGATTTTCAAAGAGTTACAATCTGACACGGGTTTTAAACCCGCGTCAGATTTGATGTTGCGTCTTTTAACCGATAATTCCGTTAAAAATTACAAAAGTACCCCGTCTGTCAATATCTCCGCTACCTAAAAAATGGTTAAAACCAACCTTTGGGTGACTAATAGCACGTAAAATCAATAAATTAGGGATGAATGGCCTCCTTATCTATTAATCAATAAGGATAGATTTTGCTCATCCTTATTAATTAATAGGCAATTTAGCTGCAATTCAGCCTATTAAAGACTTAATTGATAGCGGAGATATTGCTCAGTATAAACGCCCTTTTTCACTCAAATGAGCAAAAAAGGGCGTTTAAATTAGTGTTCTTTAGCAAGGCACAACCAAAGGGTCAGGCTCTTCAAAAGAAATAGCATACAATTTATTTGCAAAACGACACGGGCGCATAGCCAATAAAGCATCTAAACGGGTGTTTTTCTGAAATTTATCTTTTCTATTTTTATTTTCACCTGTTGTGGAAACAAAAATCAATTGAATAGATGTAAAATTGATGTTTAAATCGTAGAAATAATATCTAAATTTATCGGACATAAATATATCAAAACAGTTTTTGAATTTGTCTCTTATCTGACGCATATCTCCTAGTTTTTCAATATTTTTTAGCTCAACAATGTACAATTTGTAGTCATTATTTTGACACTTTTGGACAATCAAACAATCAACTCCCGCAGGATTGGGATGAATTGTTTTATTAAAATAGTCGTCAATCTTGATTATAATATAGTCAGCCGTATTAACAACTTCACTAAATTTTACACCAACTTCATTTTCTCGACATTCTTTGCAAAGAAAATTCGTCAATTCTGGATGATTTAAAAGATTCTGTATCAGCATTTTAGAGTACTAAGTTTTCATATAAGTTTAATCTTTCAGTATATAATTCTTCTGCAATTTCCGAAAAATTGGCGTCTTCAATGCCTTCAACATCAATTTTCATAGAGTTTTTATCTACATAACTGCCGTTTTCGCCCATTTTGAAATGATATACTTCAACGCTGTCCGTATCAATTTCTTTTGCTAAAATCAAATTGCTCAATTTATTAAACAAGTAATTGCTGTGCGATGTAACAATGACTTTTACACCCGATTTAGATAAATTAACAAACAATTTCATTAATTCTACTTGAATTTTAGGATGTAAATGGGCTTCGGGTTCTTCGATAAATAAAAGGCTTTGTTTTTTATTATCTTGCTTAATGATATACTTTAAATGGGCAACAATTGGCGCAATTTCAGAAATCATTGAAGACGTAAATGATAAGTCTAAATTAATGTCTAATTTGTTAGGCGAATAAGATAACTTCTTTGTTTTAGAATTAAATAAAACTTCACCTTTTAAAATACTTTCTTCAATTTTATTCGCAATTAATGATAAATCACTGTTGTCTTTTCCATTCATTTTAATGGAAGAAAGATTTAAAAAATAATCAGAAACAGGCTCGGCAATGCTTGGTAATTCAATTTTTGAGCGCAAAAACGACCTACTTTGGGATAATTCGGCGAAAATAGCCCCAAAAGCACTTAATGCATTGTATAAGCCTGAACGAGATGCAGGTAAAAAATAAACATTACCAATTTGATAAGTAATAGTAAAAAATATTTCTCTAAAAACTTCTCTTACCCTGTAATCTAAAACAGTTAAGTCATCAGTTTTTTTATTATAATAAAGCATTAAACTCTTTTTATCTGAATCATATTTTGAACTCCTATTTGATTTTACTAAATTGAGAATAATGTTAAAATTTAAGTTTATCTTTTTTAATTCTAATTCTTTATGCTTACCAACACCAATAATAAACTCAATAACATTACTTTTTAAATGAATTGTCAAAGGTTTTTTTGAGAAACAATTTGATAAATTTTCGATTGAATCAAATGTAGTTGCAAATGATTTACTAATGTCTAAAAGAATATCGTTAGGAAAAAGAAAATGTAAAGTGGGTAAAATATTTTCGGAAATATCAACAGAAGAATTAGTTTCTAACTTATCAGAAATAAAAACCTCTATTCTCTTTTTATCTTTTTCAGAAGTAGGTATAAGTTTACTAAAATTAAACTCTAATAAATTCTTCAAAATCAAATACACCGCACTAATTGCGTACGATTTGCCAATATTATTTTCCCCAAATATAAAGTGCATTTGAGTTTTGGTATCAAACTCAAAGAAGTCTATTGGGCCAAAGTTTCTTAATTGTATTTTCATAATATTTTTAAATTTGGGACAAAAATAGTATTTATTTTATGGAATCAAAACACCCCCTCAGTATAAAACCCATTTTTCCGACTCAACTGACGTTTTGTCAGCCCTTTTTCCTTATTTTCTGACAAAATGTTACGCCAAAACGGTAATTATGGCAGATTCACGCCTCAAAAACCGCATGGCATTTGGTTTGAAGGAAGCAACTGTTTTTAAGTTAAAAACGCATATTAAAAGCTATTTCAAAACAGAAATAAAAACGATATAAAAATTCTTATGGCAAAAATTATTGGCATTGACTTAGGCACTACGAACTCTTGCGTAGCAGTTATGGAAGGCAACGAACCCGTTGTAATTGCGAACGACGAAGGCCGTCGCACCACCCCATCCATTGTGGCTTTTTTGCCCAATGGCGAACGTAAAATTGGCGACCCTGCAAAGCGTCAGGCGATTACGAATCCGACTAAAACCGTCGCTTCTATCAAGCGGTTTATGGGTATGCGGTACTCGGAAGTGCAAAATTCACATGAAATTGAGCGCGCAGCTTACAAAGTTGAACGCGGCGATAACGATACGGTACGCGTCAAAATTGACGAACGTAATTATACTGCACAAGAGCTTTCTGCAATGATTTTGCAGAAAATGAAAAAAGTTGCAGAAGACTTTTTGGGTACAGGCGTAACAGAGGCGGTGATTACTGTTCCTGCGTATTTCAATGATTCTCAACGTCAAGCAACGAAAGAAGCGGGTGAAATTGCAGGTTTGACCGTCCGTCGTATCATCAACGAACCAACGGCGGCAGCCCTTGCTTACGGCATGGATAAGCGCAATAAAGATATGAAAATTGCAGTCTATGACCTTGGCGGCGGCACGTTTGACGTGTCTGTCATGGAACTTGGTGACGGCGTTTTTGAAGTAAAATCAACCAACGGTGACACGCATTTAGGCGGTGACGATTTTGACTACGTTATCATGGATTGGATGGCTAACGAATTCAAATCTCAAGAAAACATTGACCTGCGCAAAGACCCGATGGCGTTGCAACGCTTGAAAGATGCGTCGGAAAAGGCGAAAATTGAGTTGTCGAGTGGCCAAGAAACGGAAATCAATTTGCCGTACATCACGGCGGTTGACGGTGTGCCAAAACACTTGGTAACAAAATTGACCCGCGCAAAATTTGAGCAAATTGCCGACCAACTCGTTCAACGTACCCTTGAACCTTGCCGTTTGGCATTGAAAGATGCAGGTTTGAAAGCATCGGACATTGACGAAATTATTTTGGTAGGTGGTTCGACGCGGATTCCGAAAATTCAAGAAGTTGTAGAGTCATTTTTCGGTAAAAAACCGAACAAAGGCGTGAATCCTGATGAAGTTGTAGCGATTGGTGCAGCAATTCAAGGCGGCGTTTTGACAGGTGATGTGAAAGACGTTTTGTTGCTCGACGTAACACCGTTGTCGCTTGGTATTGAAGTTATGGGGGGTATGTATGACGTTGTTATTGAAGCAAATACGACGATTCCGACTAAGAAATCGAAGATTTATTCAACCGCCGCCGACAACCAACCAAGTTGCGAAATTCACGTGTTGCAAGGCGAACGCCCGATGGCTCGCGACAACCGTCCAATCGGTCGTTTTGTTCTCGATGGCATCCCGCCCGCACCACGCGGTGTTCCGCAAGTCGAAGTCACTTTTGACATTGACTCGAACGGTATGTTGAGCGTTTCGGCGATGGACAAAGGCACGGGCAAGCAACAAACGGTACGCATTGAAGCTGGTACAGGTTTGTCGAAAGAAGAAGTGGCGCGCATGAAGCAAGACGCTGAAATGAACGCTGAATCTGACCGCAAAGCGCGTGAAAAAGCCGAAAAATTGAATCAAGCCGACAGCCTTGTTTTCCAAACGGATAAGCAGTTGAAGGAATACGGCGACAAGATTCCTGCGGACAAAAAAGGCGCAATCGAAACGGCTTTGGCTGATTTGAAAGCTGCTAACGCATCGCAAGATGAAACGGCAATTGATGCAGCAATGGCGGCACTCAACACGGCTTGGCAAGCGGCTTCGCAAGATATGTACGCAGCAGCTCAAGACGGCGGCGGTGCAGCAGGCGAGCCAAATACTGAGGGGCCATCGGATAACGGTAAATCACCTGTTGAAGATGCGACTTATGAAGAAGTGAAATAAGTGATAAGTGATAAGTGATAAGTGATAAGTGATAAGTGATAAGTGATAAGTGATAAGTGATAAGTGGAAGGGCAACTTTTCGCGCACCACTTATCACTATTCACTTATAACTTTTCACTTAATAAAGATTTTAGGGTTAAAGTTTGGTTTTTCATGGACTAGGCCACTTCTTCGGAGGTGGCTTTTTTTGTTTTATTAAATCAAAAATCGCCTTGTTGAAATGAATCAACAAGGCGATTTTTATATTTAATATCCTAATTTTCGTTATTTCAAAAAACACAACTGAAAAGACCGATTTATACAATTAACCATGATCATAAACGGTGAAATCTCTGTCAATAAACAAGACATGAAAAATAAATCTATTTCGATGACCAAGCATTGCTTTCATCCCGTCAAATCTAAGAGAGAGTAAAAATTTCACATCATCAGTTAAAAATGAAGGACGGGAAGGTTTTATCGAGCTAATGGCGATTTTTTCACTCCCCAAGCCGTGTCTATGTGCATTTTGAATATCTGCCCACGACAATTGGCTTAGTTTAACAATTTTTTCAATCAAAGATTTCTTTTCTGATTCCTCACATTTATCTAAATTATGATGTTTATGCAAATGCTTAAAACAAAAAATAGGGTAATCCAAGTCGGGCATTTCTATTATTTGTGGTGCCTTGATTAATTTTCCTTGATTTATGGGTATATTTCTATTAATTTTTTTCTGTTTGCTCATCTTGAACCAATGTTAAAAAGTGTCGCCTGAGTTTTTGGTGATTGATTTCTTTCCGAATGGCCGTTGTTTTCCAAGGTATTTCATTGTGCGTCATTTCAACAAGTTTAGTAGCTGAAAATTGACCATACACATCATAAACCTCTTTCAATAGTTCTATTTCTCCATCAGTCAAATAACTATCATCTTGCTCGTTAAATGCAGGAATTGAGCCACTGTAAGATTGGAGTGCTTGATAAACTTCTTCAACGACAGGGCCATATTGCCACGCCACAATTTTTTCCTCAAATAGTGGCTTATGATTTAGTGCAAGACTGAACCCTTGTGCGTAATAAAGTAACTTTTGAATTTTCAGATTGGAAAGAAAATCTCCATATTCTGGATTGACAAAAGTTGTAAATGTCTTCGCTATATCTAATGCCTTATGTACCATGATTTTATTTTTGTACAAAAATAGGTCTTTTTATTTAAAATTAGGTAATTTTCATCCCGTTTTCTTTATTTTTTTATCTTTTTTAAAGGGTCGGCAATCTCCTATTAAGATTTTCTGTCATTACTTAATGACCACTCAATAAAGATTTTAGGGTTAAAGTTTGGTTTTTCATGGACTAGGCCACTTCTTCGGAGGTGGCTTTTTTTGTTTATGACCCCCTCAGTATAAATGCGTAAAAACACGTCATTTATTGCCAATTTAATAAAAATAGACTAATTTTGTCCAAAATTTTAAAGTGATGAAACAAGAAAAAACTTTTAGAGAGTGCCGACTTAGTTGGCTTGAAAAGACATTTGGTTTAGACCAAGTGGCAAGATTTCCCATTCTTGACAATTGGTTAGCTGAAAATGCTACAATTGACGCTGACGAAAAAATCATCCTTAAACGCCTACAAGACCATTTGGAATTCAATGTTCGGGATTGGAATGAAGGTGAATTAGATAGTTTTTTTATTGGCCCCGTTATGTCCCTTGTTAATTTTTCAAGTAAAAAATCAAATCTCTTTTCTGACCGTCTTGTGGATGCAACGGTAGAAGATTGGCGATTATATGGAAAACCCGATAGTTTCTTAGCTTCGGGACGTCGTGAACCAGAGATTCCGTTTTTTGCTTTTCAAGAGTATAAAAAAATGACTGACCCCGACGGCGACCCCGCAGGACAAGCACTCGCAGCAATGTTGGCAGGACAGGCTTTAAATAACAATGGATTACCAATTTATGGCTGTCATGTCATTGGTGCTGATTGGTATTTTATGGCTTTGCAAGGCAAGGAATATGCAATGAGCCGCGATTATTCCGCATTGAGTAATGAGATATTTGATATTCTTCGTATCTTGAAAGTTTTAAAAGCGATGGTTGCGGAACGGGTTAAATAAAAAGAGACCCCTCAGTATAAATCACTAAAAACGCTTACAAACGTGTCATTTGTAAGCGTTTTTCGCTAAAAATCAATCATTAATAACGAGTAAATGCCCTTACCGCTTTGTTCACACCCAACGATGTAAAAACCAGAAAGCCAATTGCGAAGCGGGCCGTGTGTAAGCTGCGTATTTTGAAAAAGAATTGTAGTTTTGTCGCTTGAAATAATCATTTTATAGCTGATTTAAAATCACCATGTCTTATGCCCAATACCTTTGAAGTCGGCATTCTTCAAACGTCCGAAATTGCGGAATTGCTCGATTTGCAACGCGCCAACTTAGCCATCAATCTCGATGCACAAACCATTGAAAGTCAAGGTTTTGTCACGTTCGTTTACGCGCCCGAAACCATCCAAAAAATGATGCAAGCCGCGCCGCAAATCGTTGCCCGAGCCGATAATCAAATCGTTGGCTATGCCTTGACAGCAACCGCCGAAGTAGGTTTGCAGAATGAATTGATACGGCCTTTGGTCGAATTATCAAAAAAATTAGACCCCCTCAGTAAAAAACAGTTTTATTTCATGGGACAGGTCTGCGTGCGGGCGGGTTATCGCGGCATCGGCGTTTTCGATGCCTTGTACAATGAGCATAAAGCCTTGTTTCAGTACCGATACGACGGCGTTGTGACGGAAATTGCTTCTGATAATTATCGCTCTTTGGCGGCCCACAAACGCGTGGGTTTTCATACAATTCATACTGAATTTGACGAAACGCATGGTAAAGAATGGCAAGTCGTCGCTTGGTTTTTCTGAAATAGTATCACGGACTTCAGTCCGTGAATGCCTAAAATCTCGCTAACTTAAAACATTCACGGACTGAAGTCCGTGATACAATATAAAACAATGTTTTTATCTATCTCAACAACCCACACCCCCGCCACCGATTTAGGTTGGTTGCTCCACAAACGCCCCGATAAAGTTCAAGATTTTGACATCGCGGGTGGTCGAGCGATTGTGTTTTATCCCGAAGCAACTGACGAACGTTGCACAGCGACTTTATTGCTCGATGTTGACACCGTTGACCTCGTGCGGACGCTCAATATTCCCAATGACCGCGTGTCGTTGCAGCAATACGTAAACGAAAAACCTTATACGGCGTCTTCATTTTTGACGACGGCTTTGTCAAAAGTTTATTCGTCAGCGATGAACGGCGTTTGTAACAATCGGCCTGAATTGCTCAATGTCAAAATGCCTTTTGAAGTCGTTGTGTCGGTTATCAGAGTCGGCGGTAAGGATGGTGAAGCGGCTTTAAAACGGCTTTTTGAGCCACTCGGTTATGATGTTCAGGCCGTTCAATATGCCTTTGACGACCAATTTACAGAATGGGGTGATAGTCCTTTTTTTACCGTAACATTGCGTAACACATTGACTTTGAGCGATTTATTGCAACAACTCTACGTATTGCTCGGCGTTTTTGACAACGACAAACATTATTCAATTTCAAAACAAGAGATTGAAAAACTGATGGCCAAAGGCGACGGTTGGCTCTCGACGCATCCGCAACGCGGTTTTATTACCCGCCGTTATTTGCGGAATATTGGCACGTTGACGAAGATGGCCATGCGGCATTTTGAAGAAGAAGATGCCGAAAATGCCGAAAATACTGGGGGGCCTATTTTCCAAGAAAATCATAACAAGGAAAAAACTTCCGACAAAATCAATTTGCACCAACAACGCCTTGAAGCGGCGGCGGAACAATTGAAAAAGAACGGCGTCAAAACCGTCGTGGACATGGGTTGTGGCGAAGGCCGTTTGATTCGTTTATTGCTAAAAGAGGGTCAATTTGATAAAATTCTAGGCGTTGATGTCTCAATGCGGGAATTGCAACGCGCCAAACAACGGCTCGATTTTGACGAAATGTCGCCCCGTATGCGTGAGCGACTCGACCTCATGCAAGGTTCTGTGACCTACCGCGACCGCCGCATTGAAGGCTTCGACGGCATGGCTTTGGTGGAAGTTATTGAACACTTGGACGTGGATAGATTGTCGTCAATGGAACGCGTGGTGTTTGAATTTGCGCAGCCAAAAACGGTGGTTGTAACAACGACAAACGGTGAATACAACGTCAAATATGAAACATTAACGGCAGGTGATTTTCGGCACGATGACCACCGTTTTGAGTGGACGCGCCCCGAATTTGAGGCTTGGGCTAATAAAACGGCAACACATTTTGGCTATTCCGTCGCTTTTTTTCCCGTTGGGGATTTTGACGAAACGGTTGGTGCGCCTAGTCAAATGGGTGTTTTTAAGAAAAATACTGAGGGGGTCTCTTTTAAAAAATAAACAACAATTCCGATGGGCTTGAATGGTCAAAAAGTGAATGTATTTATTGTTGGCGCGGCCAAATGTGGCACGACAGAAATTTTTACAACACTTGCGTATATTTGGAAAATTGCGTAATTTTAGCGCATTAATCAATCACATCATGGAAAATACAATAGCCTATTTCGGCCTCAAAGATGAGGACGATTTTATGTACAAACGCGCTGAAGCTAAAGCGTAAAAACGCCTTGAATAAAATCAACGTTTCACGGTGGTTAGCCTCCTCAATATTACGAGTTTGACGGAAGTGCAAATCATCACAGCTTGCAACGTTTCGTCGGATATGATTCAAGCAGTTAAAAAAGACTTGGCCGCAGCCCCTAAAAAAATAGCCCGTTTGAAAAGTAAAATGTCGGCTGAACAAATCGCACAGCAATTAGATTTGCCGATTCATTGGGTTGAAAAACACATTTAATTGTCACCGTTTTTTATTAATTAAACGAACAAAGCCTTTGTAAATCATTGATTTACAAAGGCTTTGTTCGTTTTTAAAGAAAAAAGGCGTTAAAATTTCACAATCTTAGTTGCCCGACTTTTACCGCCGACCGTCACTTTTAGCAAGTACGCACCAGATGTCAAATCGCTCGTTTTGACCGAAATTGTGTTGTTACCACTCAAAATACTGAGGGGGGTACTTGACACTGATTGTCCCAACAAATTCATAATTTCAACCTTACCATCTGCCGAAATATCCGATTTTATGTCAATCGAAACGAAGTCGCCGAACGGATTTGGGGAGACTGAAACAGCCGTTTTATCCAATTCGTCGGTCGCCAAAACCCGTGCGCCGTTCGCAAACCACACACCTGCGAAAGCATCCGACGGGCGAACGTTCGTAGGGGTTGCGCTCGATGCATCAATTTTGGACGCCGCCAATGGCACTGTTACCAATTTACTAACCGTTGCAGAAACATTATTGCTAACCAACATCCGATTGTCCGTCCGCGAGTAGCTCGGATAGCCCAAAGCATTGTTGTTGAAAACGGGGTTTGTACCTAATTTACCCGTTTGAATATTGGCCGCACGGACTTTATAGGCTGTCGTTGATGTTTGGTCATCAATGAAATCGAAGGCTACAATATAGGGTGAATTTTTTGCAAACGTCGGGTTCGCCACACTCGTATTCACGGGCAGCGACGTGAACAAGTTTTCGACTTGATTCGCACCCCAATTGCGTGAAGCATTGTTCCACACATTAATAAAACCAATATTCCAAAACTCCGATGGATCGCCCGTTTGTGAAGGAATGCTGTTGAAAGCATCATACACAACGTATTCGCCAAAATGATCCCATTCTAAAACATCTGAATATTTAATAACATCAGAATTAACACCTTGTGTAAAAGTTGGGTTGTATAATTTAATCGGATTGGGATTCCAACGGGCTAAATCGAAGGAATAAACGTGTAAAAATGCGTCTCCTTCATTCCCAACTACTTTTTTACCATCTCTCGACACCGCGACGTTGTTCCACGTAGGACTGTCATCAATTTCAGTATCCGTGAACGTTCCTGCCGCGTAATTAATGGCAACACGGTACATTTTCTTGTCCGAACCGATGTAATAAATCGCTTGGCCGTTGTCAGTAACCGACGGTTTGTTGCCAATGCCACGGCTACTCAACGTCGTTACCACGCCACTTGATATGTTCAATAATTGCAATTTTGCTTGGTCATCCGTCAAATAAACAACATAATCAAACCCTGGATTGACTTGCAAATCTTGCTGATATACCGTTCCTGTTGAACTGCCGCCCGAGCCGCCCGAACTACCCGCACCACCAATACCGACCGTTGCAAACGCCGTTTGAGCCGCCGACAATAGGGCTGCGTCACCCGCATACAAATCCGCACAAGCCCGTTCAACGGACGCCCGACAATCCAAAAAGTTGGAAGAAGCGACCAAATATTGCGTCAAAGTGCGGTAATAGACTTGTTCTGCCTTCGCTTTTCCGACAGAAGCGTTGTTGGCAAACAAATAAAAAGCGCGGTTCGGAATGCCCGAGTTGATGTGAACACCGCCGTTGTCTTGCGTCCCATTGTATTTTTCACTCACTTGTTTTGGTTGCCATCCTGGGTTACTTAGGCTAGTACCACCATTGTTAGGATTGACCATATCCCTCAAAAAACCCGTAACAAATGTGTTCCGATTCTTAACCACGTCTTCGCCAATTTGCCAATCGTCGCGGTCAATCATCGCCCCAAAAACGTCCGCAAACGATTCGTTCAACGCGCCAGGCTCACTTTGATACCGCAAATTCGCCGTAGATTGCACCACACCGTGCGTCATTTCATGCCCCGCCACGTCTAAACCACGCGCCAAAGGAGAAAAAACGCTGCCGCCGTTGCCGTAAAACATCGCTTCTCCGTTCCAATAGGCATTGTCCATGCTTTGACGTTCGTCGGTCACATTTATAAAAGATGTAATCGTACCATCTTGATTATCAATTGATTTACGATTAAATGTGTTTCTAAAATAAGCATAAGCCAAACCGCCGTTGTAATGTGCCGACACCGAAGCAGGGCTATTCCACGCATTATTCGTTGACCGCACATAGACAAACGGCCCATCGTCCGTGTTGTTGTAATCGCGGGTTTCGATGCCGCCGTCAGGCTGACTTGGCATCCGCGATGTAGCGAGTTTGAACATAGGCCGACTTGCATCAAGCATATAATACGTTGTGCCAACTTGATACGTATTAATGGTACGGCTAACGCCTAATAAATCCACCGCCGTTGCCGTAAATACACCATCAAGTACGAGGCGTGTCAACGGATTAAATGCCGTTTTATCACAGCCTTCAATTTTTAATTCTGAATTAGTTTGCTTCGTGCCTCGCAATAACGTTTCTAATTCATCTTCTTCGTGATGATGCCCTGCGATGCTACACGACGCGCCAAAACTGTCCAAAATAGCCCCATTTTCGGCATCCACAAGGTATTCGTAGCGGTGCAACACATTTGGATAAGCGACAACGTGATAGGCCAAACGCTCCGCCGTAGGGTCGTCGTTTTTATGAAAAATTACCAACGAACTTCGCAATTGCTCGCCGCCGATGTAGTGTTTTTGTTCCTCCGTAAAATCAGAAAAAGGCTTTTTTACGGACAAAACAGTCCGAACATTGGCGTGTGCCGCCGTTGCCGAAAGCGTCGGAATGAGCGTTTTTACTGAGGGGGTCGGAAAATACGCACCGTTGAGTCGCTGAATTTTACCATTGATTTCGTGGGCAATCACCGCACTGCCATAAACAGGTACATCGCCCAATTTTTGGCGCATTCTGACGTGAGTTTGGCCAATATCGTCAGTTTCGACGGTCGTAATGTCAAATTCTTCCGACGGATTTGTGATATTCATCGCCTTTCCAATCGCCGCAACGTATTGCAAAGCGCGTTCTTCGGTCGTTTTGACGGCCTTAAATGTCGAAGGCAACGCGCCTTCAATCCAACGCGGCAAGCCGTTTTCGATGCGCGAAGCGGTCAAACCTTTCGGCAATTCGATGGGCGAACGGTCGAAATTGTCAATAGATTTAACGATTAAGCGACCTTCAAGCGGACGGGCGAGGGTCGGAACGCCCAATTCAGTTGTCAGTGGTTCAATCCGTTTGAGGGGTTCGGTACGCGCCGTTTTTGGGCGGGCAACCGTTTTTATGGGTGTCGTCCGTTGCGCCAAAAGTGCGGTACTTCCAAGCGTTGCGGATAGGGCTGCCAAGAGCAAAATTTTTTTCATTGCTAATATTTTAAAAGAGTGAATCAAAATTTTTCAAGAACAAGGAGATTACTGAAACGCATCATACCACTATACAGGGCCCACTGATTTGACTGATACGACTGATTTACACCGATTTTTCTTATGATTTCCTAGAAAAAAATCAGTGTAAATCGGTCGAACCTGTTTAATCAGTGGGCCATGTACGATAGTATGGGAACTCATAAGTGCGAATTCACAATCAATTGATAATCAGTTGCTTGTAAATTATTAATTGTTAATTTTCAATTCCCCTTCCGTGGTGCGTAGCCGACTAATCTTTTGTAAAAACTTTCTAATTCCTGCGGTGTTCCCGTGGCAGGGTCGCCAAATATCCACCGTTTTGGAATCGCATCGCCTTTTTTGATGGTAACAAAATAGTAAAGATTTCCTGGCGAGTCGGTTCTCAAAGTGTTGAGTTTCTCGCAATCGGCGAAAAGAGCTTTGGCCTCGTCCGTACCAATCGAATTGATGCGCGTGTAAGCCACTTTATCGGCGGTTTCTTCGTAAATTTTGCCATTTTCAAGCAAATAGTAGGTTGTTACCGCGCCCGTGAAGCCGCCGCCGTTGCCAAATTCGATGCGTGTTGTGGGCATTTTGTCGGCTGACAATTTTTTATTGCAACTGAAAAGAAGGATTGTGAACAGAAAAAGCCCTAAAAAGGCGTTTTTACTGAGGGGGTGCTTTAAGCGGTTAATGAGTGGTCGTTTTGACATTTTTACCATTGGTAGAAGTTGAGTTTTTAGTATCACGGACTGAAGTCCGTGATTTGAATTTAACAGAAATCAAAAAAATCACGGACTGAAGTCCGTAATACAATTTTATAATTTAAAAGCCGAAAGTCGGTTGGCTTTTGGTTTGTTAAAAAGACAATTATTCCGTTCATTTTTATCGAAATTTTTGACAAATCTAAAACAGTAAAGCCAAATCACCAAACTTTTAAAATAAGCACCACAAAACGTGCAAGGTTTTGTAAACCCCGCACATTTGCCAACCAAAATCCCCAATCTGACACCCGACGTCATAAAATTTCTTGCAAAATTTTGAACGACTGAATATCGGGAAAACCCTCCAAATGCCATTGATAAAACCGTAATAACTCCGTAATCAATGCCCGTCGGTCGTCTCGATTCATCTTTATTTTGGCCGATTCATGCCACGGTGTTCTGAGGAAGCCCCTCAGTAAAGTCGTCAAATCAGCTCTCAAAAACTGCGGTTCTAGAGGTATTTCGACGCCATTCTCGTCTTCATCGGCGTAATACGGCAGAAAAAGCCCTTCCCGAAGGTCAAAAATCAGTTCTTCCTCTTCATAAAACTCCTCCTCATTTTCTTCGGGACGGAAGCCAAAATGACCCGACAACTCGACCAAAAATGCCAAATGTAGATTCGCTACCGAGCCGTCTGTTTGGTCTAAAAACTTGAAAAAATCGAATAAAAGGTCGAATAAAGACCGATTTTCCTCACTTCCACGAATCGTTCGGCGCGCCACTTCGGCTATAAAAAGCCCGACCGACACTCGGTGCATTTCAAACGGCAACGTCGTATAAACGTGCGCCGCCCGAACCTCCGTGAGCCGATTCAGCTTTTCGGCCTTCTCGTAGCCGACGATTTCGACAAGCGACATCACTTGCAAAAGCCCCGCCGCAACCTTCGATTTTGTTGCCCGAACGCCGCTAATAATGTACGAACGCAGACCGAAATCTTCCGTAAAAATGTCCGCAATCACCGACGTTTCGCTGTATTTGATGGCCCGAAGAACAATGCCACGCGTTTTTATGACCATAAAAAAGTTTCAAGATTTCAAGATTTCAAATTCTAAGTTACAGTAGGTTGAACCCACTCGTGCACGTCTAGTGTTAGCGGATTTTTCGCTTTCAAACCGAAAAACTGCTTTTATAATCCCTTGATTATCAATATTTTTCTGAAAATTACCATTTTCAGGGTACGAAAAAAAGTGAATTTTAAGGACAAAAGTAAATTGTTTGGCGCATCTTTGCTCCCTGTTTGTAAAACGAATTGTTTTTATCGTATTACAAATCCTCATCGCATTCAAATAGCCTCATATTATCGTCTAAACGGCGGCAAACTTACTCGCCTGTTAGCAGATAACAAAATCGGTTTCAAATAGCAAGTTCAATCACATCGAAAATTTAAGTAAAAGCGGCTTTTTACGCTTTGTCCATTATGCTTGTTTAATTTATCGTCTGAAAACGTCGGCGCGGCACACGCTACCGACGTTTTTTTATTGACGATTGGCGATTGATTATTCGTTAAGTTGTAGTTATTAAAAAGGTCACAACCCTTTGATTTTCAAAGTATTGTGACCCACCATCATTGCAAAAGATTATGTTTGCGTTTGTAAATAATT
>JAYSRS010000124.1:0-5942 GCA_043720935.1 Saprospiraceae bacterium | reverse complement strand
GATTTGGATTTCAGCAGAATCTTAGGAAGATTGAAGGAATCTTCCTAAGATATACAAAATTCAAAACCCGACATCATTAATATGAAGGACTACTAAGTGCTTTGACAGAACTATTTTAAAGAATACTGAGGGGTATTGAGTTTCATAAAATTTTGATAGTCAATCACTTGCAACTCTCCAAGGGTTATAAATCCTTGGAGAGTTCTTCAAAATAAATTTGGTAACCTACTTATCTTTTTGTTTTTTGATAGACATACAAAGCAGCCCCCGAAGCAAGCCCTAAAAGTCCCCAAATCCACCATTTAATGCTTTTTTCCGTTGTTTCCAAAGGAGACATATCGCCATTGACGGTAAAAGCAGCCCAGTGATGGGGATTTAATCGAATCGCAGATTTGGCTTCATGGTCTAAAAAATAGAGTTCGGCGCGTTGTTGTGCGATGTCTTTGGGTAAACCTTGATGATAGTAGGCGTAAAATTGTTGGGCAATTTTTGATGTCGAATAATCTGGCACACTCCAAAACGACATGATAACGGATTGCGAACCCGCATAGGTAAAGGCACGGCCTAAACTCATCACACCTTCGGCTTCTGTGAGTTTGCCTTGCCCCGTTTCGCAAGCGGAGAGAAAGGTAAAACGGGTGTGTAGGGACAGGCCATAAATATCGGCGGTAGTCAGTTCGTTGAGGGTATCGGCGGCGTTTGTTTTTTGGAAAACCAAGCCGTCGGGGTCGCCGTGTGTTGTTATGTGTAGGAAATCATAGTTGGGCGCATTTTTTAAAAAAGCATCTTTTGTGGCTTCTTGATTGAAAAAACGTCGGCCTCCATATTTTGTTGAAATGCCTTCTACCTCTGGTTGGGCATTCTCTAAAATGTTGGTTTTCTTACGTGAAACGGCTGTTTTGAGCGTTTTAGGTCGCCAAATCGAGTCTTTAAAATCCGAACCGAAGCAAGCGAGGTTAAGGGTTGTCGAATTAGCCGTTGCTACTGAGGGGGTCTTTTGCAAGAGCGTTTGACTGCTAAACAGTGTGCTAAACGCGTAGTGCCGCACCAAAAAGTGTTGGGTATAGTTGCCAATAAAACCTTCAACGCGCTGATTGGTTAAGGCTTTGAAAGGCAATAGCTGCAAAGGGCCTTCCAAAACAAGATGAATGCGTTTGAAAGCGGTTTGTGTGGGGCTGTGTGCCGTTTGTGTTAGGGGTGTTTCTAATAGATATTGGTACACATCGAAAGACGTTTCAGCATAAGCACGACTTGCGGCCTCAAAATCTTTTCTCAAAGAATCATCACTAACAGATTGAATAAAACGGTCAATTTTGGCATTGGTAGCAGGTGAAAAAGGTTTTTTAAAAACTTTAAAATCTATGTTAGACATTGCTATTTGGTACAAATCCGTTTCTCCAAAAGCGTATTCGATGAGTAAGGTAGTGTCCGAAAGTTTGTTTTGAATGCCTTTTAAATCGCTGATACTGAGGGGTCTGTCGTTGATACTTGCGGCGAGATAACGGGCATACGTTGGGTATTTTATTTTCAAAGAATCTTGAAAAGCGTAGAGTAGGTTACGGGTTTTAGCCAACAGTTCCGTTATTTTTGGCGGCGTTGCCTCCGTTGTTTGTTGTTCTAAAATAGCAATTGTTGCTTGAAGTTCGCGCTCCCGTTGTCGCTCAAATGCAGGGACGCCCGCAAAGGTTTTGGCTTGATTGTCGGCAATACCTTCGCGCAAAACGGGGGCTTTTGTGCGTTCCGCAAATTGAAGCATCGCTAATTGATGCGCTTTTTTTGGGTCTATGGCATACAATTGTGCGGCAATGTCCATCCCTTTTCTGTAAATCGGCAAAGCGGTTGCATTCCAAAAGTATTTGGATGGGTCGGCGTGCATTTCTCGGCGCAAGACTTGCACAACCCTATCCGCTAACAAACAGGTTTGCAAAGCAGTCTCTAAACAGCGTTGATTTTTGGTTTTTTCATACAAAATACTGAGGGGCCCTATTTTATGGGCTAACACATTTATTAACTCAATTTTTCGGTCAAACGTTTTTGGATTAATGGCTGGATTGATTAAAACATCGTCACTTGTAAAGGTCGGCACAAGGGTTTGCAAGGCTTTTTGATAGAAAAACAAGGCTGAATCCAATTGTTGTTGTGCTGTTTTTATGTCGCCTAATACATCATAAACTTCCGACAATTGTTTTTTATTTATTTCTTTTGACTCTAAAACTTGTTTTGCATAGTTGTATGCTTCATCTAGTTGATGAGCAACGAGGTATGTTTTAGCTAACTCTATACGCGTTTCGGTTTTTTCTTTTTCGGAACTATTGTATTCCAAGGCTTGATTAAAAAAATTAAAAGCACTTGGAAATTGTCCTTGACATTGTTTAGTCATACCTAATTCATGAAAGATTCTTGCCATTTTGACTGTATCGCCTAGTCTTTCCCAAATGGGCAACGCTTTTTTTAAAGCGGCTTCGGCTTCTACATATTTTCGGCATTTAATGTTTGAAATACCCTCAAAATAATGCGTTTGCGCTAACTGCTTCGTATGCTCGTCCGCCTTGTTTTCATCTATTAGTGGAGAAAAATTTGCTGATTGTTTGAAATGATTAAGGGCTAATTCATAATCGCCTATTTCATCGTAAGTCTCGCCTATTTCTCGATATACTTCCATTAAACTGATGGTATCCGCTTGTAATTGATAGCCTTGAAGTGCTTTATTAAAATTATCAATAGCGGGATAAAACATCAGCAAATACTTTTGGCATTTACCTAAATTAAGATGGTTTTTAGCTATTATGGGGTCATTGGGTTGCAACACTTTTTTGCGAATAGCCAACGCTTTATCAAATAAACCCGTGGCTTTTTGATACGATTCATAGTCGGCTTTTATGTACCAATAAATAGCTGCTTGATGGTAAATAAGGGCCGTTAAACTGTCTTGAACGTCTGTTTTTTCTGCCAACGACAAGGTGGTCATAAGCGAGTCAATGCTGCCCCGTTTACGCATATCAAGGGCATTCGTAGCCCTTTCAGCGATTTGTTGTTGCGCTTGTTGCTTATTTTTTAGTTGATTGGATGAACAAGAGCTAAGGGCGATGGCTAGACAAAGAGAGAGTTGTGTTGCTAATTTCATTCTATATTTTGTTTGTTTTATGTCTCAAAGGTAATTATATTTCGGAATTGTCGGCTTTATGTCGCAAAATACTGAGGGGGTGTCTGATTGCGGCGTAGCTGCAAAATCTCGGTAATAAAATTCATAAACGCCCGATTTTAAGTGCGGTGTAACCGCAAAACAAGCGATTTAGCGGTTACACCGCTTAGGAAAAAGGTTTTAATCCTAAATATTACCAAGATTTTGCAGCTACGCCGCAATCAGACACCCCCTCAGTATTTTGCGACATAAAGCCGATAATTTCGAATAATTTTGTCGAAGTATTTGATAGTTAGGAACGTTGAAAAAATAAAAGCGCGTTTTACGGGCTGTTTCTCGCTTCGCTCGAAAGACGCCCTTTAAAGGTTTTTTCTAGGAGGCAGCTTATTTTTTGAAAGAAAATCTACGATTTTCTTTCAAAAAACAAGCTGCCTCCAATAGATTTTTTCCCGCACGCCTTTTTCGCGCAGCGAAAAACAGTGCGTATAAAATGTGATTTTATTTACTTCACGTTCCTTAAACAAGACTTCGTTAACTTTTCAGGCATGATACGCCGCTCATCCCCCTTTTTTCGGCGGCAAAGCCGCCGTTTTGTCATGCAAATTCTTAACGAACTATTGTTAAAAATACAAGCCTTAATATCTTATGCCGTACAGACAACTGGACTTGTCTGCACGCCTCAATAAATTATATAGAAATCTACATATTTTTTACAAAAACACACCTCTATATTTTGTCTAAAAAATTGGCATGAAAAGCTCATAAACGTATAAAAAAAGGCTTTTTTATACCTCTATAAAATATCATTTGGTGGTTTCAGAAAAAAATATTAAAAATAATTCGTTAAAAACTTGCACACATATAGATACCTATATACTTTCGCACCATAGTTACAAAGAATCGCTCTTTGACTAATCAACAACATTAAAAAATTTAAGTGTATGAAAATTAACTACTCAAGCCTCCGCAAAGGCTGGGCTGCTGCTGCTTTTTCGTGTTTGTCGGTAGCGGCTTTTTCGCAGGGAACGCCACCTGCGAAACCCGCAACACCCGCAGCAACACCTGCGCCTGCTGCTGCACCCGCACCCGTTGACCATTCTTACAAACCGCTTACTTTGAAACTCAATGAATCGGGTTCAAAATATGTGCGGTTTATCATGTGGCATCAGATGTGGGCCACCGCCACCCAAAATAATCCGGGAACGACGGACGTCAACGGCAACGACATCGGCGGACAATGGACAGCCGACGTAGCGATTCGCCGCTCACGTTTTTTGGCAATGGCGCAAATCAGCCCCCGTTTTTTGATTTTGACCCATTGGGGTATCAACAATCAATCATTCATCAACGGCGGCGCAAACGCTGGCTCAAGTGTGAGTTCGGCAGGTGCAAGCAACGCAGGCAAACGCCCACAATTGTACATCCACGACGCTTGGACGGAATTCGCCGTTCAGCCAGTAAAATTGCACGTGGGTATGGGATTACATTACTGGAACGGCATTTCTCGCCTATCAAGTAACTCAACACTCAACTTTATGACGATGGACGCACCGATTTTCAACTGGCAAACCATCGAAGCAACTGACCAATTTGCGCGTCAATTCGGCGTCTATGCCAAGGGCCAAGTGGGTAAAATTGATTACCGTTTTGCCGTCAACAAGCCTTTTGTGAATGGCGTAAGTGCTGCCGCAAGAGGCACGGGTTTGGCCGCACAAACAAAGGGTAGTGAAGTAGCCGTGAATATTTTGAGCGAAAAAACGGCGGTTCAAGGCTACGTTAATTACATGGCTTGGGATAAAGAAAGCAATGTTTTGCCTTACTTTGTCGGCACTTACTTAGGTGCAAAGAAAGTTTTGAACTTTGGCGCAGGTTTTTATTCGCAACCCGAAGCATCGGGGTATCGCACATCGGGCATATCTTCGGCGGATTCAATTACGAAAAGTGGACAAACAACTTTTGGGGCCGACATTTTCATAGATATGCCGACAAGCAAGGGAAAAGGCGATTGTGTCAACTTTTTATTGACGTATTTCAGAACGGATTTCGGTCAAAATTACATCCGAAACATCGGCATTCTCAACGAACACGGTGCTGTCACCGCACCTGCCGCAGGGTCAACGGCTAATTCGTGGTCAGGCGGCGGCAACGCACAACCCTCAATCGGAACGGGCAACACTATTTATGCACAGCTTGGTTACGCGTTTCCGAAAAACAAAACGGGTCATCAGTGGATGCCTTACGCAACCTTCACTTACAAAAAATTTGACCGTTTGGCCGACCCTTCGGCACAAGGCGCGGTTGGTGTCAACTGGTTCATCAATGGCCACAATGCTAAAATTACGGCAGAATTGGCCACACGTCCACTTTACAAAGCAGATGCGGCGGGCCTTATCAAAGCAAACGGCAGCGCAGCACAATTCACCATTCAAACGCATCTTTTCTTGTAATGATGAATGGTGAATGAGGCGTACATTTTATGACTAATGGTTAATTTACGCACATTATTTTCAAAAATAGACCCCTCAGTATTTTACGCATTTCAGGGCTAAAAAGAGGCGATTCAAAGGAAGGACACACCCTGTGAAGGAATTAAAAATTGAAAATTAAAAATTGAAAATTAAAAATTAAAAATTAGCTGATTGTCAAATAGTTGTGATTTAAAATGTCTTTTTGTTGGCAATTTTTAATTTTTAATTCTTAAGGAATTTGTAAAAAATAACTTCCCCATTTTTGTTACCACTATTTCTTCGCTAAGAAAATCGTCATTGCGAGGCACGAAGCAATCTGCTTAATTTTAGCA
>JAYSRS010000123.1:0-5954 GCA_043720935.1 Saprospiraceae bacterium | reverse complement strand
AAGGTTTTGAGTTACGCGTAACTCAAAACCTTTGTCATTCAGAAGGAACAAAACTCAAAACTTACACCCCTCAGTATTTTTAGTAAAAAAAGCTACTTTTGCACCAAAACAGTAGAAAAGCAAAGAAAAAATATGAATTTCATTACAACTAAAATCCAAGCGTACCGCACAAAAGTGGATGCCCTCATCGGCGATTTACATCAATTAACGACCGATATTGGCCACGTCGAACTCGCCAAAACGGTCAGTGAGTTGCGGCAACGGATTCACGAACCTTTCCTTTTTGTCATTGCGGGCGAGGTAAAAGCGGGGAAAAGTAGCTTTATTAACGCACTTTTGGCCACGGGCAAAGAAATCTGTAAGGTCGCTGCACAACCGATGACCGACACGATTCAGTTGATTACTTACGGCGACACGGAGGAAATTGTGACGGTAAATCCTTATTTGAAAAAAATATTTCAGCCCGTCGAAATATTAAAAGAAATCGCCATCGTTGATACGCCTGGGACGAACACAATTGTGGCCCATCATCAAGAAATTACGGAGGGGTTCATTCCGTCGGCGGATTTGATTGTCTTTGTTTTTGAATCTAAAAACCCCTATCGGCAGTCCGCGTGGGATTTTTTCAACTTTATTCACACCGATTGGCGACGGAAAATTATTTTCATTTTGCAACAAAAAGACCTCATGTTGCCCGAAGATTTGGCCACAAACACGCAAGGTGTCATTGACGAAGCCCGAAAACGCGGCTTGATTGACCCTGTCGTTTTTGCCGTTTCAGCGCGTGACGAACAGGCCGAACGCTTCGATGCGAGTGGTTTTTCAAGCGTTCGAGACTATATTCGGTCGAATATTACAGGCGGAAAAGCCCCGATGTTGAAACTTGCCAATAATTTGGACACTTGTAACAACATCAATGAGCGCATTTTTAATGGCCTAAAAATTCGGAAAGAACAGTGGCAAGCCGACCAAGATTTCCGAAAAGACATTCGACAAACCCTTGATATGCAAGAACTTAAATCGAACAATCAGGTCAAAATGCTCGTCGAAAATCTATTGGCAGGTTATGATAAAATTACAAACCGAACGACCGAAGAGTTGAGTGAAGAACTGTCTTTTGTGCAACTGATTAAGCGTTCGGTGATGGGTATTTTTGGCTCGTCCGACTCCGTTAAAACGCGATTGGATAACTTAAAAGTGAATTTCGAAGCCGAGTTGAACAAAGAATTGCGCGAAAAACTGCAATCGGGCGTCGTTGATGTGGCAGATAGCATTCAACAAATGGCGAAATTGATTGATTTGAAAATCAAGACGAGTAAGACAATTTTGAAGGACAGTCACGAGATTTTTAGCGACATCGCCGACCGTCGTGCCAATGTTTTACGGGATTTGCAAGAGACTTTTTCAAAATTCATGAACCGTTCCGAAAATTTTACGGACGAATCACTGTTCAAGTCAAAAGGCTCAATTACGCCGAATATTGCGGCGGGTGGCGGCATTGCGGTTATCGGCATCATCCTCGCGGCGGTGACAAAAGGGGCAGTTATGGACGTGACGGGTGGTATTTTGACCACCGTAGGCTTATTGTTTGCAGGAGCAACGGCGGTTATGAAACGCGGCCAAATATTGGAGGGCTTCCGCAAAGAAATTGCCAAAGGACGGTTGCAACTTGAAGAAGAAGTGTCGGAAAGATTGGCCACTTACGTTCGGAGTATCAAGAATAAAATTGATTTGAATTTTACAGAATTTGACCACCTTTTAGAATCCGAAACGGCTCAAATTCAAGACCTTGAAACGCGGCAAGATGGGCTTAAAAATCGGGTCGGTGCTTTACAAAATGAATTAGTCTCTTAGATTTTAAGTGAAAATTCTCCAAGGCTTGCAAACCCTTGGAGAATTTTAATTTATTGATAATCAAATGTTTATGAAAATATAGACCCCTCTGTACAGCAATTTCTAATGTAAGATTTCTGATTGCGGCGTAGCTGCAAAATCTCGGTAATATTAAGCAGATGCGTTCCGTTTTCTATGCGGTGTAACCGCAAAACCGCTTGTTACGCGGTTACACCGCTAAAAAAACAGTGGGTAGTTTAGATATTACCGAGATTTGGCAGCTACGCCGCCATGAAAAAGCCATATTAGAAACTGCTATTCTTTGTATTTTGTCTTATTTATCCTTGATTTAGGTTGCTTTTCAATTATTCACAAATTCCCCTTTCAAGGTGTAGCGTTTCCACTTTACTGCTTACTTTTGCCACCTTATTCGACCAATTTTTTATTAATATTTCATTAATTCACGGACTGAAGCCCGTGATACAGTGACTCAAATCCGTCAAAATTATGCACATTCAAAGCATTGACCCCCACGACCTTTGCGAAAGCTACGGCACGCCGCTTTACGTTTACGATGCACAAGTCATTGAAAATCAATACAAAATACTGAGGGGGGCATTTGCAAGTGTCCCGAAACTCCGCATCAATTACGCCATAAAAGCATTGACAAATCTATCCGTTTTAAAACTCATGCGTCAACTCGGCTCATGCGTGGATTGTGTCTCGATTGAAGAAGTGAAGATATGTTTATCAGTCGGTTTCACGCCCGACCAAATTGGCTACACGCCGTCGGGTGTGCAATGGTTCGAAATTGAAGAGGCGGTGGCTTTGAAGGTCAAAATTCACTTGGACAGCGTGCCGTTGATGCAACGATTCGGCGAACGCTACGGGGCGTCTGTTCCCGTCGGTTTGCGCTTGAATCCGCACGTTATGGCGGGTGGCAATCTGAAAATTTCGACAGCGCATGAACGGTCAAAATTTGGTATTTCTATCTTACAACTCGCTGATATTCATGCGGTTAGAGAAAAGACGGGCTTGATTATCGAAGGCTTGCATCAGCATACAGGTTCTGAAATAAAGGAATCTGAAACGTTTTTGCAAGTGGCTGAAATCATGCTGGATGCGGCTAAAAAATTCCCCGATTTGCGGTATTTAGACTTCGGCGGCGGCTTTAAAGTGCCTTATAAACCGAAAGAAAAAGGAACGGATATGGCTCATGTCGGCGCGGCAATTGGCGAGCGATTCAACCGTTTTTGTAAAGAATATGGCCGTGAATTGGAACTTGTTTTTGAGCCGGGTAAGTTTTTAGTGGCCGAATGTGGGACGCTGTTTGTCCGCGTGAACGTCGTAAAGCAAGCCCCCTCCGTATCTTTTGCCGCCGTTGATTCGGGTCTAAATCACCTTATTCGTCCGATGATGTACGATGCCTATCATGAAATTCAAAATATCTCTAATCCGAACGGCGAAAAATCGCTCTATAACGTGGTGGGTTACATCTGCGAAACCGACAATTTTGCCGAAGACCGTGCGTTGCCGCACATCGAAGAAGGCCATATTTTAGCGATTCGCAACGCAGGAGCTTACGGTTTTATGATGGCGAGCCATTATAACAGCCGCGTTTTACCTGCCGAAGTGATGGTTTATAAAGGAAAAGATTACTTGGTGCGCAAGCGCGAGACATTGGAAGACGTGTTGCGGCATCAAATTGCGATTGATTTATAGTTATCGAACAATAAAAATCTTCCCCATACTGAGGGGGTCGTTTTTTTCTGAAAAAACTTTGAATAGATAAAAACCTGCCGTCGTAAACAATTGATTGTCAAGAGCTACAAGCGTTTCTCCCGCTTTGACCGTTTGATTTGACAGCATTGTTCCGTTGGCATTGTAAATTTTGACAATTAAATTCTCTGAAAAAACGGCCTCCAATTGCAAAAACACATCATTTACTGAGGGGGTCGGGAAAGCGCGAATTTTAGGTGCGGTCACCGCAATGTCTTCGCTTTTTGTCGTTAAATAATCGCAGACATTCAATGTGGATAAATTACCGCCGAAACTAATACCATTCATCGTAGCCTTTTCAGACGTTATGTAAATCCGACAATTGTCGCTGAATGCCACGGCTTCGCGTTGTGCAAAGTCGTCGAGGCCAAAAGTCAAGACCGTTCGTTTGCCTTTCCAAAAGGTTTTTCCTTTGAAATTGGTAAAAATCCACAGTTTTTGATAGGACATTAAGACAACTTTTGAGCGGTCAGGACTAATTGCCGCCGCCGTAATCGCCCCGTTGTACTTCCAAGAACCGTCCGTTGCGAAAGTGTCTAAGCGCGGAACGGCCTGTTCAGAAAGCCCTGTTTGATTTTTTACACCATATATATGTGTCGAGCCGATGTACGGATTGGTATCAAAATCCTTCGTGAAAATGAGGAGCGAATCCGACCACGCCAAAAAGGCTTCGGCATCAAAATACAATTGCGACGGCGGCGGTGGAAAAGCCGTTTGGTCGGCATAGCGAAACGGAATTTTAACGGCATTTGCCGTAGAAAGCGAGTCCGTAGAAGCCAAAACGTCGTTTTTCAAGACTTTATAAAACGTCAAACCGCCACGCGTTTCATCGTTGTTGCCAATGTCACCGATGTAAAAATTGCCAATTGAATCGGTCGTCAGTTCTTCCCAATCTTTATTGTTTGAATTGAATAAAGCCACAACGCGTTTGATGCGCCCCGTCGAGTCAAATTGATAGAGGGACGCTTCGCCGCCGCTGTCGTTGAGCGTCCAAAAAGCGTTCGGCGACTGCACCACTAAGCCCGAAGATTCGCGTAAAACGTCGGGTAAAGCGCACACCAAACGCGGAGAAATCGTTTGGCAAGCCGCCATGAAAGGCAGCAAAAGAAGTATTTTAGAAATGCTAATTTTCATAAAAATGGTTTTAAATGACATCGAAATTAAACGTTACGGTGTGTCATTTGTCAAATTGGTCGCTTCATTTTCGCACTGATTGAATAAAAAGCGTATTTTTACGTTCGATTCTCAATTAAAAACGTAGAATGGCCTTCAGGTCGTTCATTAATACAGGCATCAATTGCTGTTATAGCTTCCGTGACTCGAAGGTTGCGTTACAGTTTTTATCAAAAATATATCCCTTTACAATTTTAAAATTTGACAACATGAAAAAACAGATTTTGACCCTTGTTTGTTTTCTTTTCGCCTTGTGTGCGTCTGCTCAAAAAAACGTTGGTAAACCCAATGCGACGGCTTCAAAAGAAGGTTTTTCGCTTTTTTCAAAAGACACTTGGATTGGTCGTTTTGAGAAACAACACCAGCAAATGGCCGAAAAACTGGGCTTAGACGAAACACAACGCCGCAGTGTGGACACAATGAATGACGTGTATGTGTCGCAACGCGCCGCTTTTTTCGATGATAAAACGCTCGGCAGACGCGACCGAAAAGCGGATATTCAGCAGTTGCAAAAAGACCGTATTGCTAAATTTCAAAGCCTCTTGACGCCCGAACAGCTTAAAAAATGGGAAGATTTGAGGCGGGGGCAAAAGAAAAAAATACTGCGAAAAAAATAATCATGTTCTTTAAAAACCTCCGAAGATTGAAACCTTCGGAGGTTTTTTTTAGGGGCTAAATCAAATAACCACCGTCCGCCATGAACACGCTGCCCGTGCAGTAACCCGCCGAATCGGACGCCAAAAACAAAGCCAAACCAGAAATTTCATCGGGCTGACCAACGCGATTAAGCGGTACTTTTGTTAATACGTGCTGCAAAATTTTATCGTTTGCCCACAAGGCTTCGCTAAATTTTGTTTGGATTAAGCCAGGACAAATGACGTTTGCCCGAATATTGTACTGCCCCCATTCTCTTGCAAGCACTTTCGTCAGAGAAATCAACGCGGCTTTTGATACCGAATAAATGCCTAAAAAATTCTCGGGTGACACGCCGCCGATGCTCGCAATATTGATAATCGAGCCGCCGCCGTTCGCTTGCATAACGGGCAAACACAATTTGGCCAACTCAAACGGTGCTTTCACGTTCACATCCATAATCTTGTTGAAAGCACGGTCGTCAGTCTGTTCGACGGGCCCAAAAACGGGATTCGCCGCCGCGTTGTTGACAATAA
>JAYSRS010000122.1:0-18184 GCA_043720935.1 Saprospiraceae bacterium | reverse complement strand
ACTCATTGATTATCAATACGGTTCAACGTTCGGGGAACTTTAAAAGTTCCCCGAACGTGCGCCATAACGTGCGCCGTACCATAAAGCCGATAATTCCGTATGTATTTACCTTTTCAAAGTCTCTTAATTTATTAAGAAAAAGGCCAAAATACTGAGGGGTATATTTTTCACTTTTCACTTTTCATTTTTCATTTTTCACTTTTCACTTTTCACTTTTCATTTTTCATTTTTCACTTTTCACTTTTCACTTTTCACTTTTCATTTTTCACTTTTCACTTTTCACTTTTCACTTTTCATTTTTCATTTTTCACTTTTCACTTTTCACTTTTCACTTTTCACTTTTCACTTTTCACTTTTCACTTTTCACTTTTCACTTACAACTTTTCACTCATGCTTATTCGCTAATAACGCGCCAGTTTGTGCCGTCGCTCTGAATAGTCAAGCGTTTTGTGAAGTTATAGCTTGAAACATTGGTTGTTTCTGTCAATTTCAAAGGAATATTGAACGATAAAGCATTGGTTGTTTCGTCAGATTTAGTAATATAATAAATCCGACTTGCACAAGCCGCCGCCGCAGGCAATGTCAAAGCGACTGCACCTGATGTACAGTTTGCGATAACCGTGTAGTGCGTTGCGTCTAAAGTCAATGCGCCCGTTGTTGTTGTGATAGGCATACTTAAAGAACCTGCCACTTGCAATTTAGAAGTCGGTGCAACTGTTGTACCAATACCTACGTCACCCATTCGGTAAACGCGCTCCGTGTTGTCCGTTGTTCCGTCAGGGCGAATACCTCCACCGTCTAACCAGAAATCAGGGGATGCTGCTGCCAAAGCGTTGATACCCACTCTTTGAATAAGACCATTTGCGCCTGTGATTAAGATAGAATCGCCTGCTGTCGTCGTCCCTGTTGTCAAACCAGTTAAACTTAATGTGTTAGTGGCTGATGTGCTGATAGTTGTGGCGGTCGTCAAAGGGCCACCGAACGTGATAAGGTTGCCTACTTTTGTCAAACCATTGCCAACAACGATTGAGTTAGCACCCACATCCGCCATCGTCATGCGTTTCACTACACCTGCTGCGGTGATAGTCATAACAGAATCCGTTAATGCACCACCTTGCAAACCTGTATAGCTGATGGTGTTTGTTGCCGATGTTCCGATTGAAGTTGCTGCTGTTAATGGCCCACCAAGTTGCACGTTGCTGCCTGTTTTAGTCAAACCGTTATCAACCGTAAAAGCATTTGCACCTATGATGGCCATGGTTGTTTTACGCAATTGCCCCGTTACCGCATCAATCGTAACGACTGAATCCGTTGTGGCCGATGTTTGTAAACCTGTGATATTCAATACGTTAGTTGAAGACGTGGCCAATGTTGTTGTGGCTGATGTTAAAGTGCCACCGAGCGTAATCAAGTTACCTACTTTAGTCAAACCGTTGCCAACGATAATTGAGTTAGCCCCGACATCTGACATTTTCATACGGCGTAAAACACCCGTTGCAGCATCCGCGACAACGACCGAGTCAACGCCTGTACCCCCTTGCAAACCTGCAATCGCTAGCGTATTTGTCGCCGTTGTGGTAATAGTCGTTGGAATGATTAACGCACCGCCGAGCTGTACAAGGCTGCCTGTTTTGGTCAAACCGTTGTTGGCAGTGAAAGCGTTTGCACCGACATCGGTCATTTTCATCATCCGAACAACGCCCGTTCCATCAACCGTCATAACGGAGTCCGTAACTGCCCCATCTTGCAAACCTTCAAGGCGCAAAGGATTGTTTGACGACACGATGTGCAGTTTGTTTGTCGGCGTTGTTGTGCCAATACCGATGTTGCCGCTTGTGAGTATCCGCATCACTTCCGCGTTGTTGGTACGGAAAACAAGCGACTGATTGTCTTTTGTACCGACGAAGTTTTGAGCTGGGTTTGTGTTTGAGTTGCCCGTTGTACTCCACGGTTGTCCATCCCCTTCGGCACAAAGGCTGCGCCAAACGCCACCGCGACGAACACAGATACACGTCGAATCGGTGTTGAAAATCATCATCCCGTCGGGCGGAGTAGTCATTGTGGCCACCTGTGCAGTGGTCATGCGGGGCAATAACAAGCCTTTGCTTGAACTTTCGAGCTCGAGGAGGGCGTTTGCGTTTAGGTTGCCGGGGTTGTCACCCAATTTAATCTGTGCGAGTGCAGAGCTGGCGGCTGTTGCGACCAATGCAATGACGAGTAGTATTCTCTTCATTTTTGACATAAAATTTCGTTAAAATAATGGTTATGTACGTCAATTTGATAAACTGTACTTAAATACATGACAAAAAAGGCTTTTTACGAGTGATGCGCGTGCAAAAAGTAATTTGCCTTTTTTGTCATGTACTAAGATAGTTTTGTATAATCTATTTTGACAGAAGCCATGACGGGAGGTTCATGTAGCAAGGGACTGAAGTTATTGCACTATTTAAAGTATCGTAAAGCAAATCACGGGGAGTTATTTCACAGACAAGCCTTGAGAAGAAGGTGTATGTGAACGTTTTTGGGGTGACAAATAAACAAAAAAATGACTAATGAGTAATGAACAATGAATAATTCGTAATTGGTAAAATGCTTGCCTTAAAGGTTTTAGCTTATATTTAAAAATAAATGAGCTTGTAATTATCTAAAAAAACTGTGACAGTCGAACGTTTAATACCCCCTCAGTATCTAAGCCTAAGAAAGCAACATCTACACGTAAAAAAGTCGAATTTAGACATAAAAAGCCGCTTCGCGTACACACGAAGCGGCTTTTTAACTAAAATTACCGAAGAAGTACTTTTTACAAAAATCAGAACTCGTTGCGATAATTGCCTAAGTTAATCCGCAAACCACCACTAATAAAAAAGGTATTTTCATTGAGTGTCGGGTCGGCACTCTCTTTTTTACGGGCCAATACATGAATATCCGCAAACATATTATGATAAAACTGATAACTCACGTCTAAACCCATGAGTAAAGTTTTGGCATTGACACCCTCCGTCGTAAAATAGCCATAAGCCTGTTTTCTAAAATCATTTGGCACTATCGGAATATTCCCAAAGGTTTCTGCCAACGTTCCGTCTTTATTGTACTTGTTTTCTCCTGCACTTGCATACATTAAACGACCATCGAACATCAGTTTCCAAGTCGGTTGATAACGTACTCGAGCCATAATTTCAACGAAATTGGCACCAAGTGGATGCGCCAAATTTTGAAAACCGTGGGTATAATTGCGCTGATTGTCGTAGTAAGAGTACATGAAAGGCCGCACTTTATTGTATTCTAATTGCACATCTAAGTGGTCAATATTCAACGCATTGAAGTATTTAACCCCGATTTGCGCGCCATATTTATTGGCCCACCAGCCTTGATTGTTCACAAAAAGTTCTTTAAACAAAAACTCATCTAACAAGCCTTGACCATAAAAAGACAAACGTTTAGCCACATTCCACTTGAAATTACCGCCTAACAACACGTTATCAGGACTGCCAAGCCCATGCTCAACCGACCGATAAAAGATAATTGGATTCAAGTATTGCAACTCAAAATGCTGAGAGCGATTCATTATAATCGTTTCAAAAATCCCTACATTCAAGTTTTTATTGACATTCATGCTCAAATGATGCGTGGCCATGTATTTCTTAATGTTCAAAGCATTACCGTCATTCGGACGATTATTGAGGTGCAATTCAGCAAAAATATTTTGGTATTGAATCTTCCAAACCTGCGTCGTGAGCTTCAAAAAGAGGTAATTATTGGCGAAATTGGACAAAAATATCGAGCGCATCCCATCGCCAACATGGTTTTGTCCGTTGCCAAATTGAAGGCCAATGTGCGGGGTGATGTTAAAACCTATTACACCTTGTGCATTGACATAATCGTAACTGCTATTAAGTGGAAATAAGATACTTGAAAACGTTTTATACAGTCCCGCCCCTTGAATCGCACTATCGCGGAGGATGCGGCCAGTAACATAATCGGCAAAACGAGCCTGAGTTTCGACAATATTGCTCTGAAAATAAATGCGATTATCAATGCTACCACGGATTTCTGCCCCGCGCTGATTAAGAAACAAAGGGGCATTGTCACCGCGTTCACGGCCATAGTAAAATTGAAAAACAGGATTGATTTTTATGTCGAAATAGCGACTATGGGCCTCAAATAAATTGGCGGGTGTCTTGTAAAAATGCTTCAAAAGAGGCCGTTTATTGACTGTGTACTGAGGGGGGGGGTCAGCAGCAGTTTCCCGCTTCCCACCCAAGGTTGTGGGGAGTTCCGAAGGATTCAATAATTCATTATTGTCGTCAAAAATGTACTGCAAAGCCGCTTTATCCAGCTTTGATAGTCGATTTTTCATCGAATCCAAGGCCAAAGCGTAGCGTACAACCTTATCTCGAGTGTAAGGCCGTTGGGCCGTATGAAGGTCAATATTGTTGCCATAAAGCACGTCAAATCTATCGGTGTGGTGATAAACAGCGTCATTGTTGAGCAAATAAGGGACGCTCTGCGCGTGCATCAGGTGGGCCATGTTCACCGCCAAAAAGAGTAATAAGTATTTTTTCATGTCGTTAAGAAAGTAGTGTGGTTGAAACAATCAATTAATTAATTTTGAAAATATGATAAGGGAATGATGAGTGAAAATGATGGATGATAAATTCACAAACAATTGATTACAAATGAATTGCAAATTAAAATTACTTATTTTATTTATTTAAAATTCCCACGCGGCAAAGGTAGTCAGAATTGAAAATTAAAGATTAAAAATTAAAAGAAAGCGTAGCACATTGAACCATACGATTGTCAATGCACTACGCTTTCTTTTAATTCTTAATTTTTAATTCTTAATTTTTAGTTCTTAATTCTAACTATCTTCTGCTGAATCTCCTTCAAACGCGCCAAAAACGGCTGCTCAATCGTCTCAAACGTTGTTTTACGAAACGATTTTATGGTATTAATCACGGCTTCGCGTAGCACGGGCAACTGTCTGAAATCTTCCACCGTTTTATTTGTCACAAAATGAGCGCGTTTTGTGGCGATAAATTCAGCCGTCACTTCGGCCATTGCGCGTTCGGTTACTGAGGGGTCTCGCTCGATGATGCGCCTAATTTCGTTATTAACTGCTGCCGTCAATTCTTCCATTACGTGTTTTAATTCAAATTGCAAGTCCAAAATCTGGTTTTGTTGTGCATTTTTTTGGCGTTGAATTTCGGTTTTTCTGGCCGCATTTTCGGCTTTTTTAATTTCTGCTTCTTGTTTCGGCGTTTTGTATCCTTTGCTTAAGGCTTCCAAAAACAGCCCTGCGGCGTTGCTTACTTTACCTTCTGTGATTTTTTCTTTCGTAAAACCAATGGCCATTTTGATGTCTTCAACGGTTTTATCCGCGCCTTTTTTATCAAAAATAGCGGGTGTAATGCCCCACCATGCTTGAATATGCGTTTGCAAAAGCGTTCTTTCGTCCACAAAATTCGGTATTTCCTCCTCTCCTACCCCCTCAGTATAAGCGGCATTTAGAAGCAAAATATCGGCATTTTCTTCTGCATTGGCTTTACTTTTTTTGATGGTAAAAATGATTTCATTCACTTTTCGGCCTTTTTTTACCTCTTTATAATCGAAAAAAATGTCGCAATATTTCAGCAAATCTTCGCGGGCTTTGTCAATAACGTAGCGGCGAAAATCTGCATAGAGCTTATATTTATCTCCTAATTCCAAGACCGTTTTCAAAAATTCTACCTCAAAACTGACTTGCCCGAGATATTCATAACTCTTTAAAATCTCGAACATTCGCACCGAATGTACGCTTTGAAGACCCACAATATTCTGCATATCGTAACGTAAAAACCGTTTTTTGAGTTCCAAAAGATGCGGTTTTAAGTCATCATTTAACTTAAATTCGATGTACGCATTGCCCATTTCGCGGTCTTCGGGCTTCGTGTAGCGCGTAATTATCCGCATTTCACCGTAACGATGATGCCCTTCTTCGGAGATATAAGGTACTTTTATGGAAGAATTATAGAGTTGTTTTGGCACACTCGCAATGATATCATACACTTCTCGCCCGTCGCCTGCGTCGAAAAAGTGAATTAAATCGGAAATATAAATCCGTTGCAGCGTAAAATCGGTCGCATCTTTATCAATTTGACTGACAAAGTAGTTGAAAATGCGTTTTTGCCACAATGAAAAGTTGTATTTCGCCAAAACAAGGTCGTTTGACGTGACGACTAGAGCCGTGGGTTCGCTTGATTTTTTCTTCGGCATGACTGTTTAACTATGAGAAAACTACGGTAATTGGATTTTTAAAGCCGTAAAAATATGAAAAAATATGAAAAAAATATGAAAAAAATAATTGTTTTTCATATTTAACACGACAAAAATGAACGTTCGGTGAACTTTGAAAGTTCACCGAACGTGTCTGAACTCAAAACCTGTAACTCAAAACCCAAAACGTCTTAAAATACAGAGGAATCTCTTTCCCGTATTTGTCTTATAGTTAATCACCGTAAATCACTCATAATAGCATTACTTATTCATAAAAAATAACCGTAATTTACTCATAATACAGTGCCTGTTCAACCCTTAATGTAATAACTAAACGTTTTTTATAGAAAACAACCGACCTAAAACCAAATTTAAAACTCTATTTTCACCTAATTGCTTATTAATTAATGAGTTACGCCATTTATAATGTATCATTTTTCATGCAGCATTACTTATTCCGTAGTTTACTCATAGTTCAACCGTAGTTTACTCATATTCCGTAGTTTACTCATAGTTCAACCGTAGTTTACTCATAGTTCACCGTAGTTTACTCATAGTTCACCGTAGTTTACTCATAGTTCACCGTAGTTTACTCATAGTTAAGTGGTCTAAATAATTGATAGTCAAGTAGTTACATACTACTAAACAATAAACAAGATAAAAAAAGAAACAATAACAAACACGTTGCTGTTTCTTTTTTAAAAGAAGTTAAGTATTGATTAGGTACTTGTATGTCTAATTTTTGATTAACGAACTATGAGTAAACTACGGTAAATAAGTCCAATTATGAGTAAACTACGGCGTTTATTTCAAATTTTAATGATTCTAGATTTCAAACGTGTAATTGAAACGTGTAATTGAAATGTGTAATTGAAATGTGTAATTAATGCATTCTATCTTTTTCGACGAGTTGCCGAATGTAAGTTTTCATGTCCGTTTGTTGCTGAATAACGGCAATTTTGAGTTGAATAAACAAACTTTCGGGCAAATCCACCGAAACGCGAAGTAAGCGTTCGGTTTCCATTAGCATTTTGGGTTTTCGACCACGTTTGTTTTTTTCGGTGGGCAATTCGACGGCTTGTTCGGTTCTATCCGCTTTTTTAATTGCTCTTTTGTCCGTAGTTTTCTCATAGTTAGCGGTCGAAACGACTTCATCTGACACCGTTTCAACTGTTTCAACTACGTTCATTTTGGGATTTTCGGCGACGCGCGTCGCTATAGGCGTAGGCGTCGCTGCGGCACTTTTGTCGTGAATGAGCCTCGTCATTTCCTCAACGGCTTCGATACTGAGGGGGGGAGCTTGCTTACCCAATGTGCGTTTTATATCAATTTTCTTACTCATTTTTTTAATTTTGAATTTAGAACAAAACATAAATAACTGATAGCCAATTAGTTAACCATTAACTTTTCAATCTCTGTGGTCAATTCCTTGATTTCTTGTTTGGCTTTTTCGTCTTTCGTATCGTGTACGCTGATGCCTTGAATTGTCGCTTCACGGTACGATACGCGGTTTGCCAATTTGGTTGCCAAAATCGTCACGTCGAAGTCTTGAATTGCATTCACCACTTCCCTATCAAGTGTCGTGCGGTCGCTGTAACGGTTGACGACGACGGCAATATCAACCTTTCCGCCGTAGCTTTCTTTCGTGATTTTGGCTTCTTGATAACGTTCCAAAAAGTTTTCTAAGGCCCAAATATCGCCGCCGCCAGGCAAAATCGGCACGATGACAAGGTCAGACAAAATGATGATGCGCGTCGTCAACTCCGTCAAAGCGGGCGTTCCGTCAACGATAACGAGCTCATATTTTTGTTTTAAACCCAATATTTCTTGCGATACCTTGTCAGGGTTAATCGTAAAGACAGGAATCGGCACAAGCGACGAATCGCGCAAGGTAGCCCATTTTGCGGATGTCTTTTGCTCCGTATCTGTGTCCGCGATGCACACCTTGACCCCATTTTGGGCAAATTCTGCCGCAATATTCTGCGCGATTGTACTTTTTCCAACGCCGCCTTTCAAATTACTGATGGCTAAAATTTTCATAAAATGTCTGATTTTTAAACTTTTGACGGGCAAATTTACCTAAAATCTAAGATTTACCTAATTATTAACGTGTTTAATTAAATAATTACACGCTCACATAATTACACGCTCACGTAATTACACGCTCACGTAATTACGCACTCACATAATTACACACTCACATAATTACACACTCACATAATTACACACTTTTTTTGTCATTCAGAAGGAACCTCTATTTTGTGTGTTGCCTTAACGCATTATGATAGCACACAAAATAGAGATTCCTTCTGAACGACAAGACCGTAACGACAAAACCCGTTAGGGCAAATACACAACGTACACACAATAGCAATGCCTTCTGAATGGCAAGAAAAATAGAGTAGGAGAGTCTAAAAAAAAGAGTTAGACGAAAGTACCATCTAACTCTTTTTTGTTGATTGTTTAGGATATAGCTTATTGTGCTACAAATTTTGTTAAAACGATGTGTTTTACTTGGCACAAAATAAAACGGAATTATCGGTTTTATGTCGCAAATTAATTTTTGAGTAAAAAAAGGCATTTTTGTGGCAAAGGATTGGCAAAAGATTGGCAAAAGATTGGCAAAAGATTTAGGAAATTTGCAAAATTTCCTAAATCTGATACCCCCTCAGTATTTTGCGACATAAAGCCGATAATTCCGAAACAAAAAAAGCAGCTTTTGTTAGAAGCTGCTTTTTTAAAGATGGCATAAAGTTATCTGTTCTTATTTTTTTGCAATAAGTGCTTTCATAATATCCAAGAACTTATGAGCCAAACGAATGCGGTCAAAATCTTGTGCTAAGTCATTGCAGCCTTTTTTGCATTTATCATAAAAAACGGTGTCCGCCTTGAGTTGTGTCAATTTTTCAATAAAATCGGCTTCATTTTCAGGTTCAAAGCAAATACCCGCTTGATAATGCTCCACAATGTCTTGCGATTCGCCTTGAACGCCGAGCAAAATCGGTTTTTGCATGGCCGCATTTTCAAAAATCTTGGATGGAATAACGTTTTTAAACGTGTCTGATTTTTTCAAATTGACCAACGCGACGTCCGTGATACTGATGTAGTCCACCATTTCCGCTTTGGAAACAGAATCGAGCATGGTGACATTTTTGGGTTGTTTTTTTTCGATTATCTGCATCAAATTGGCTTTTTCTGCGCCATCGCCAATAAAAATGAGTTGTACTGAGGGGTCAGTGATGCGGTCGGCGGCTTCGATAAGAAAATCCAATTTGTGGGCCATGCCATGCGTTCCCATGTAGGCGACGACAAATTTATCAGCCAATCCCAATTTATTGAGTAAATCTTTATTTTTAGGTTGTGGCCTATATTTGTCGAGCATGACGCCATTTTTGATGACGGCGATTTTGTCGGGATTGATGCCGCGACTGACTAAATTGTGTTTAAAAGACTCTGTAACGACGACAACGGCGGTTGATTTTCGATAAAGCAACAATTCTAACTGTTCCAACAAAGCCAAAAAACGCGGTGCGTTGACGGCTTCTACGGCCCCGATGCTTTCGGGCCAAAGGTCGCGGACTTCAAAAATCCACGGAACGCGTTTGAAAAAGCCCAAAGCACCACCCGTAACGGCAGTAAAAAACTGCGGTGAAGTGGCAATAATAACGTCGGTTTTTTTAAAAATACCCGCCCAAAAAGCCATAAAGGCGAAGCTCACATAGTCTAAAACCCGTTTTAAAACGCCTTCATTTGCTGTCATATACGACCATAAACGAATGACTTTTATACCTTCAATATGTTCGACTTTGTAGAATTGATTTTTGTAGCCACCGAAGGTTTTACCCGTCGGGTAGTTCGGAAAACAAGTCAAAACCGTCACTTCTGCCCCTTGCTGCACCCATTCGCGGCAATGCTCGAACGTGCGCGTTGCGGGGGCGTTCACTTCGGGTGGAAAATTATCGGTTAGAAATAGAATTTTCATACGTGTTTGATGCGTGTGTGAAGTGTGCTTTTGAACGTTACGATGACTTTTTTGGCTGTCGCAAACGTGTTATACTGAGGGGGTAGTAAATAGTCGGCAAGTTCTATTTTTTCGACAAATGTATTATGTTTTTCACGCATTAAAAAGTCAATTTCTCCGCCATCGAAGTAAATTGTGCCGTTGTCAAGCCATAGAGATAGGGTAGGAGGGAAGTGGAAATGCGCCTTTGCGAGGCCGTTTTTACGCGTTTGGTCAATGATATCGAGGCTGTTTTCTGATAAATTGAATGTGCGTAAGTGATTGACGCCGAATGTTTTATAGCCGTTGTGTTCGGCTGAAAGCTGCGTTGGCGTGTCGGCCAAAATTTTACTATTTGCGCGGTTGCCAACGCGAAAACTGCTCCACACTTCTGATGAATTTTTATTATTTATTTCAACTGTGTTATGACTAGCCGTTGCGCGTTCGAGCAATCGGCGGTCGTTTGTTTCATAAGTCGAAATACCCATATCCACCAGAAAAGGGGTCTCATTTATTCGCAATTCAAAACTCAAACTATCGGCGTGGGCGTGTCCTAGAATGTAATCGGGGCCAATTTTACCGACTTTCGCTAGGAGGTCAAAATGCGTATTTTTTAATCGCCGAAAGCCTGAACTACTGAGGGGGTGTCGTAAAGGTTTGATTGACAGTCTTTTAGCGTACTCAAAAAGCTCTTGTGAGCTTGGCGCAATGCCGTCCGTAGAGTCGCCAAAATGTGGTGTCGTTCCGTCAGTGTAGGTCATATTTTCCAACCAACCCAACATCAAAGCGGCTTTTTCAGCCAATAATTCTTTTAAATGCTCATATTTTTCTAAAAATACTGAGGGGGGGGACGATGTGAGATTTGGGATTTGGGATGTCGGGTGTGTGCTACTGCCGACTGCCGACATTCCAAATCCGACATCGAAAAGGTTGTTATTCAATAAGTTATAACAGTCAAGGGTTCTGAAAAGCATGATTTTATGGTACATCGGGCACAGTTCAAAATGCGCGCCGTCGTCTAAAATTTGTTCTTCTAACTCTTCACTTAAAATTTTATGGGCAAGTGTCCAAAAGTCGTTGTTTTGAAAATAGACCGCGCCAAAAAGCATTGAGAACCCATTTTCTAACAAATGATTGCCCAACAAATGATACTCGATGTTATCCGCTAAAATCTGATATTGCTGAAAAAGTGAACGGTCATAAGTGGCATTTTGAACCTTGTTTTGAACAAAATATTTTATCCAATTGATGCCGCGCAAAGCGATAGGGAAGGGTTCGGTTGCATTTTTTAGTTGGGGCAATTTTTCAATAAAATCCTCTAAAATGAGTGCAAAATTAGACCCCTCAGTTGCTTCGTGCCTCGCAAGGGCGTTTTGGGCGTTTTGGTTTAAAAAATCAAAATAAGTCAGATTGTACGTCCATAGTTTTCCATAATCACTGTATTCCCAATTGATTACGCTGTCAAATTTTTTATTAAGATTGAGAAAAGTAAACCCATTTTCAACTGAAAAAGAGTTGGGTGCGGCGATACTCGGCTCAAAAATCAGTTTTTTACTGAGGGGGCTATTTTCTGCAAAATTATATTTAAAACCTGTTTGTTTTCGCCAACGATTGCGTAAAAAATACCACAAACGGTAGCTGATTTGTCGCTGCCTAAGGTGTTTTAAGGTATTGAAATATAGTATAATTTTTTTTACTGTCATTTTTGAACCAACAAACGTGTTTCTAAAATTTCTTTGAATTTCCTAAGAATGGCAATAATCAGCAAAAGGTCATTTTCATCCGTACTGTCATACGTTTTCGATACGCAATAATCCTTGTTTTCCATGGTGATAAACCGCCAACTTGGGCCGATGATTTCGCAACCATATAGCGGTGTTTTTGTCGCATTTTTAACTTGTCCAATCAAAAAAGCCTCTAATATTTGCGCTATCGGGTCGCCTGTTGGATTTTTTTGTGGTTTATATTCTTGAAAATGAAAATAAGGGGCTTCCATGTAATCTAACATACCACTGCCAATTAAAAAATCGGCTTTTACGGACAATTTATACCCTTCAACTTCTGCATCCAAAGATTTGTCAAAAAATGATACAAATTTATCACTATCCAAAATGTCGCACAGTTCCAAGACGGGGCTAATAAACTTCATCTTCAAGTTTTCTTCACTCCAAGCCGATATTTTACGCGTTTTTTGTAGTAATTTCTGAAATTCACGTTGCTCAAAAAGGTCAAAAGTCGGCGCAATAACAGAAAGCCATTCTGTCATCGAAGGGGTATAAAATGTATCTATTTTATTGAGTTTGAAGGTTAGAATCATCTCACCTTCAAGCCATTCTTTTTTCTTTGCCATTTTTCAACATTTTTTAAATGAATTTTACTACAAAACTAAAAGAAAAACGGCAATTTTAGACTAAAAATAGACGCTATTTCGGCGGTTTTCTAAGTTAAGGAACGTTGAAAAAATAAAATAGCGTTTTACGGGCTGTTTTTCTCTGCGCGAAAAAGGCGTGCGTATCAAATCGTACTTTTATTTATTTCACATTTCTAACTGATGTTACGCAAGCCCTTCGGAGTTAGGGTCGCGTAACATGAGTTTCTAAGACGCATTTAGTTGAACTAAGAAATATTTACCCATCGCCCTTCTTTCAAAGACTGAACCGCCGCAATTGTCGCCCGTGAGGTGTTCAGCACTTGTGCGTAAGGAATCGTTGCCGCACCACCATTTTTTAGATTTTCGACAAAAATGCGGAATTGGTCAAAATGACCTTTGTCTTGCGTTTTTTTCATGCCGCTTGATTTGAAGCCAAAATATTCCGATTTTCTAAAATTATCTACCACAATTGTCCGATTTTGGCTGTAAATTTCGATGCGCTCCTTGGAATACGCCTTTGAGCCATTGGAAAAATAATTGATAACGCCCGTTGAGCCATTTTTATAACGCAAAAGAATCGAGGCATTGTCCGTATTTTCGGCAGGATTTGGCCCCAAGGCATTCATCACGACCGACTCGACGAGTGAACCCGTCAAAAAAGTAATTAAATCAATAAAATGACACGCCTCACCGATAATTCGACCGCCGCCCGACCGCATATCATGCACCCACATTTCGGCGGGAATAAACCCCGCATTCATCGTGGCCACCACATTTATCGGCGTATTTGACGCCCCGATTTGCTTTTTGGCATCTACGATAAAGGGCGAAAAACGACGGTTGAAACCAACAGTTAAGGTCTTGTTTGCCTTTTGATAAGCGGCGTCAACGGCATCTAACTCTTCAAAAGTCAAAGCCAATGGTTTTTCAACAAAAACGTGTTTGCCCGCTTCTAATGCCTCAATCACTTGCGCCGCGTGTGCGCCATGTCTTGTTGTAATCAAAACGGCATCCACGTCTGTATCGGCCAAAATATCGCGGTAATTGGTTGTTGAGTGCGTAATTCCGTGTTTTTTGGCTAGAATTGTTCCCGACAAACCTTTTGAAGAAGCAATAAATTTTATGGACGCATTGAGTTTTTTTAGGCTTGGTACAATCGTCGAACCCGTAAAATTACCTGCGCCGATGATGCCCAAAACGCCTTTTTGCCCTTGAAAAGTCCGCGTTTCCCCCAAACTGACCGTGGTACTGAGGGGGTTGTTTTTTTCGGAGACATCGTATTTTAAAATCGAAGCGATGGATTTAGAGCCTTTCATATTGCCATAAATCGCGTTGTAATTCGGTAGGTCAATCACTTCGGTAATCAACGGTTTTAAGTTGATTTGACCACGGGCAATTGAATTTAAAATCGCTTCAAAATTGCGTTTTTCCGTCCACCGCACAAAGCCAATCGGATAATCATTGCCACGTTCTTCGTAGTTTTCATCATATCGGCCCGGCCCATAAGAGCAGGACACTTGAAAGGTCAATTCTTTGGCAAAAAAATCAGCGCGTTGAATGTCCAAACCGACCACGCCAACGAGGACAATTCTGCCGCGTTTTCGGCTCATTTTGGCCGCTTGTTCAATCACTTCGTTTGTTTTTGCGGAAGCTGTAATCAACACCGCATCCGCACCGACGCCATTTGTCAGGCTTTCAACGAGCGTTACGGGATTTGTGCCGTCGCCAACATTGAAGGCTTTTATGCCAAAAGATTTTGCTAATTCGACTTTTGCGGGGTCAAAATCAAGTCCAATCACCTCGCAGCCGTTCGCCACGAGGATTTGACCCGCCATCAAGCCAATCAAACCCAAGCCCGTTACGACGACCGTTTCGCCAAAAGTTGGATTTATTAAGCGAATCCCCTGCAAACCAATTGCGCCAATGACTGTAAACGACGCGTCTTCGTAGCTGACGCCATCGGGAATTTTGGCGACCAAATTTTTAGGGACACATACGACTTCCGCGTGATTGCCATTAGAAACAACCCTATCGCCGATTTTAAAATCAGACACGCCTTCGCCAACCGCCACAACTTCACCCGCGTTGCAATAACCAAGCGGCAACGGCTCGCCAAGTTTGCGAAAAACGGCTTCCATCGTCGGTTGTAAGCCGTCGGTTTTAATTTTATCAAAAACTTGCTTGACTTTTTCGGGCTGTTGTCGGGCTTTATCTAAAAAATTGGCTTTGCCAAATTCGACCAACATCCGTTCCGTACCAAGCGACACGAGGGAACGGTGTGTCCTAATCAAAACGCACCCGCGCCGAACAGTCGGGGCGGGTACGTTTTCTAAAATCGTTTCACCAGATTTTAGGTCTTGAATGATTTGCTTCATTGAATAATGCTGTGTTTTATGAACCGCAGACAATTGTAGATACGGCAGAGGTCATTGAAATTAGCGGCATCAAAAACTTGTGAGGTGTAATACAACCACTAAGACCCCTCAGTATTTTTGGAAAGTTTTTATTTACGGCGTCATTAATTGAGCAGAAATGATGTTTTTTAGGCGGCGCAGGATAAAGATGATCTTATACAAATCTTCTTTTTCGGTGGCATTAAAAGCGTTGCTGATTGTATAGATTTTATCTTCTAAAACACCAAAAAACCAGTTTCTCCCAATGATATAGCCGCCAAACAAAGGTTTTTCGTTTTTATTAAGCACCTGTGCGGCGAGCATTGCTGCCAACATTTGCGCTTCGGGGTCGAGGCTTTTCTTTTTTTCTTGTTTAAATTCTTGTAAGAAAAAATAAGGATGGTGCGGCGTCGCTTTGCCCCGAGGGGTTGCCAACATCGCATCTATTTTAACATCAATTAAAAACGTATCAATAACGGTACTAATAGGGCGTTCGTAGAACATTTTTACGCGGGGTATGTCTTCCATTTTGGCGATGTAGAAAATAAGACTTAGGGCTTTCATTTTTAATTCTTCTTCATTCCAACCTTCCACATCGGCATTGATTAAGTCTAAAACATCTTGGAAAATGACGGATTGAGTAGGCGTTAATGTATTTTCTACTTCGTATTCAATATTTAGCCATTGCGTCAGCAGCACAGAGGTATATTTAACTTTGGTAATACCAAAATTGCCTAATACATCATCTAGGTTTTCGCAGGTAATTTTTTGTATAGTAAGGCTTCATCTTTCTTTGTTTAAAAGGTCAAGATATTTGATTGGAAACCCTACATAATAATTGAGACCCCCCTCAGTATTTTGCGATAAATGGATAGAGAAAAGCATCAGATTATTGACGCAGTTCTTCTACATCTGTTTCCATCAGACCCGTAATATCAGCGATTGTAGCGTTATCTAAGCCTTTGGCGATTGATTTAAGTGCCACTTCTCTTTGTGTCTCTGCTTTACCTTTTGCCGTGCCCCTCGCTTCACCCCTCGCTTCACCTTTTGCTTCACCCCTCGCTTCACCTTTTGCTTCTGCCTCGGCTTCATACATACTTCTTACATAGGCGGCTTGTTCTTCATCCTTAGCCGCCGCCAATTCTTGTGGTGTGAATTTGTTAAAATCAATCAAATCAACAGCGCGTTTAATACCTGCGTTATTCAAATTGAGGATAGGTCTTTGTGGGTTGTGAATAGATTGGTAAAACAAATCCAACCAATCTCTAACTTCTGCGGGTGTGCCAGGTTCTGGATGATTTGGATTTAAACAGACCATTTGATGCCCATAAATTGGAATCATCTTGCCATTCAAATTTTTAGAACAAAAGTTGGTAACAATAACTTCTTCTTTAACAGCTGTGCCTGTTAAGTCATTGAATTTATAAGGTAAAGTCATCACCACAATCATATAAACTGTTTGGCCTACTTTATATTGGTTGGCTTTTTTTTGTTGTTCTGCTACTAACATTTGCAGATAGTGCATGAAACGGTCAAAGTTATAGTCGTACTGTGCGCGTTGAAGCTCTATCGCAAAACGCTCATCGAGGGTTTCGGCAAATACATCTAATTTAAAATCCACATAACCAATGGGCGGCGTGAATTTTTTTTCGGTTTCTATGACCCCAACTTTAACGTCTAGACCTAATATATCCTTGACAAAATGTTCAAATACGAACTTGTCTGTAAAAGCTTTTTTGAAAATAACTTCGTTGTCTAAAGCACCTAACATGATTTTTTTATTTTAATATGTTAAAAAATAAAAAATTAGCTGTGGGATTTTTGATTTGACAAAGTTATGCTAAAATTTTAAAAATAACCTTTTTTGTACAAAAAATAACGCTTTTTGCTCAGAATTCCCACACTGCTTCTATGGTTTGTATGTTTTAATACGGAGAGCTAAGCAGCCGCGTGCGGCCTCAACAAGCCATACAACGTCATTAAATGCTTGGCAATTCTTTTAGCCGTTTGACCGTCCCACATCTCGGGAATTGCCCCTTTTTTCCACTCACCAGCGAATAGTTTTTTGAGCGTGGGGGCGATAGCATCAGGATTGGTGCCAATGAGTTCGTTTGTGCCAATTGTCACCGTTTCGGGGCGTTCTGTATTGTCTCTCAACGTAATACATGGAATAGACATAACGGTTGTTTCTTCCGTAATGCCACCCGAATCTGTTATAACGCACAAGGCATTTTCGACCAAATAATTAAATTCTAAATAGCCCAAAGGCTCAACGGTGTGGAGATTGTCGGCGGCAATGCCGAGGTCTTTGAAGATTTTAGCCGTTCTAGGATGAACGGGGAAGACGATAGGCAACCCCTCAGTATTTGAGGTGATTTGATGGATAAGGGCGCGTAATTTCTCTGCTTGATCCACATTTGCGGGGCGGTGCAGCGTCATAACGACATACTTTTTAGTAGCTAAGTTAAGGGTTTGCCAAATAGGCGGCTGAACAAATCGCGGACGCTGTTTCAACAACGTGTCAATCATGGTATTACCGACGAAAAAAATGCGCTCATTCGGAATACCCGCACTTTTAAGGTTGTTATTGGCCACAGCAGACGTTGTGAAAAAGTAATCTGTAATGCTGTCCGTCACCATGCGGTTAATTTCTTCGGGCATCGTCATATCATACGAACGAATCCCTGCTTCTACGTGGGCAACCTTTATATTGAGTTTTTTGGCCGTAATTGAACAGGCCATAGTAGAAGTGACATCACCAACAACGAGGCATAAATCAGATGGCTTTTCTAGCAAAACTTTCTCATAACCGACCATAATATGGGCCGTTTGTTCGGCTTGTGTGCCGCCACCTGCGCCTAAATTAATGTCAGGATGCGGAATACCTAATTGCTCAAAAAAATTATCGCTCATGTTTTTATCGTAATGTTGACCCGTGTGAATCAAACGATAATGAACAGGATACCCCTCAGTATTCTTAGCTTTTAAGGCGTCAATAATAGGCGCGATTTTCATAAAATTGGGGCGTGCGCCAGCGATAATGTCAATGAGCATATTACTAAAAGTGATAAGTTGTAAGTGATGAGTGATAAGTTGGAAATGATAAACGATAAGTTGTAAGTGATGAGTGATAAGTTGGAAATGATAAACGATAAGTTGTAAGTG
>JAYSRS010000121.1:0-18196 GCA_043720935.1 Saprospiraceae bacterium | reverse complement strand
TTCTTTCAAAAAACAAGCTGCCTCCGATAGATTTTCTCCACGCACGCCTTTTTCGCGCAGCGAAAAACAGTGCGTATGAAAATACGCTTTTATTTATTTCGCGTTAATAAAACATTGATTATCAATCTCTACCACGACCACCTCGGCCACCACTATTGCTTGGCGCAGATGAAGGTGCACTTCTTGAAGGCTCACTTTTCGAAGGCTCACTTCTCGATGGCGGTGAGGAACTCGGCTGTGAACGCGGTGACTCACTCCGTTGTGGTGGTGAATAGCTTGGCGTTTCACGACGCGTTGGCTCACTCCGTTGAGATGGCTCTTGACTCCGACTTGGACGGTCATAACTTGGCGTTTCGCTGCGTTGTGGACGGTCGTAAGTGCGTTGTTGAGATGGCTCACTTGACCGTTGTGGACGGTCATACGTCCGCGACGGTTGGTCATCTGTACGCTGTGGACGGTCGTAAGTACGCGACGGTTGGTCAGTACGAGGCTGTGCATCTGTACGCTGCGGACGGTCATAAGTACGCGACGGTTGGTCAGCACGAGGCTGTGCATCTGTACGCTGCGGACGGTCATAAGTACGTGATGGTTGGTCAGCACGAGGCTGCACATCATCTGTACGTTGCGAACGGTCAAGTCCTGTTTTTCCTTCCGATGGGACGGTTTCGTAACGACGATTCACTTGCGGCGTTGTTTTGTCATCGTTAGCGCGTTGTGGACGGTCTGCACCGATGGCTTTGCCATTGTCTCTTTTGCTGCCCACTGTACCCGTCGAGCCTTGATTGCCTTGTGGGTTGCGGCCTCCACCGCTAAGACCACTCGGGCCAGCAGGGTCTTTTATTGAACCATTGCCACTTCTTGGGCCATTGTAAAAACCTTTCGGATTGTTCGTAACCTGCGTTGTTGCGCTCGACCAAGGGCGGTTTGAATGATAAGGGTCGTTGTTCCAACTATTGCCATAATAACTATTACCCCAGCCATTGTTCCAACCATTACTATAACCGTTTCCATAATAATTATTGCCCCAACCATTATTCCAGCCGTTGCCGTAGTAGTTGTTCCAACCGAAATTGTTGCAACCCGCATACGACCAATCATTCCAATGACGGTCGAACCAACCCCAATTGTTCCAACGGTTAAAGCGGTTCCAGTTGTTCCAATAACCACCGTTGCCAATCATAATTGTAAAGCCCGTTGGCTGAAAAAAGCGGTTGTAATAAAATGGGTCATAGTAGTAATAATCCGAGTAAGCCACGTCGTAGTAACCAAATCCACGGTAAGGACGGTGGAAACGACGGATGCGCGACGCATATTGATAATCATCATATTCGTCATCATATTCGTAGTATGAATTGTCATAAGCGGTTTGGTCGCCTTGATTTTGATAGGCGGTTGCGTTGTTATTTGAGCCGTTACCGTTGTTACTACCGTTATCGTTGTAGGTAGGTGTTGAGCGGTTCGGCGTTGTTGTTTGACGGTTAGCATCGCGGCTAGGGTCGTAGTAGATGTCATCGTACTGCGCTTGTGCGGCGAACGAAACGAGCGTCAAAAGGGTCGAAAGCATTATCCATTTTTTCATATCGCACATAGTTTATTTTAAAAATCGTTATTAAATTTTATTAGAAATTTACTAGAAAATTGTGTGTGTAGTTCCCTTATCAAATTTGATAGCATAAAATTAGTCATTCCTCCAATAGCGTGTAGTTAAGACTATTTTAAATATCGAAATATTTATGTTAAAAATGTTAAAATTTGAGTTTACACAATAAAATTGAGTCACTAAAATATGTTAAAATCGCTAAAATCGCCTTTTTCGGCCTTTTTTATGACTTCTATTTTGACGGGTTGTAAAAAAAAAATCCGTCATTTTTTTTAACGAAAAAATGACACGGGTTCAATTTAAGCAATTACCAAAGTCCCTTCATTTCATACCCCTCAGTAAATCGCCATCTTTTGAATCAAAAAGAGGTATTTACTAATCACGTAGCGGCCTTTAAAGTCGCGTTACTAACGTTCAGATAGACACCTATATATAACGTGTCAAAAGTGCCCCCCTCAGTATTTTTACGTTTTAAAGTACCAAATTATCACTGTAAATTATGGAGATAATTCAGCTAGGAGTTCATTCAAGAGTAATTTTCGTTTTGACTTTTTTACGGCGGTGTAGCTGCCAAATCTTGGTAATATTAAAACTATCAGCCACTTTTCCGTGCGGTGTAACCGCAAAACCGACTATTTAGCGGTTACACCGCCTAGAAAATTGAGCTTGTGTGCTTAGTATTACCAAGATTTGGCAGCTACGCCGCCGTAAAAAGGTCAAAGTAATTGTGGTAAGTACACAATTTCGTTTTTTTAAACTACGAATAATCAACTTACTACGCTTTAAAATTTGATTGCTTCATTCCTCAAAATGAAATCCTAATAAGCAGCTAATAAATCAACTTATTGCCTTTGAAATTTAAAATCCTACCAATAAGCGGCATTTATTAAGCGTTTAACGTTTGTGGAACGCCTTTAAACTCAATTTTACTGAGGGGGTGTTTCAAAATTTATTTTCTTAAAAAAAATTTTTTACGATATGAAAATCTTAAGTGTGCTGCTATTTAGCCTCTCGCTATTAACGTCAAATTGGCGTGAATTTAAGACTTATGACGGAAAATTCCGCGTCCTTGTGCCAAACGGCGAGATGACGGACAAAGCGACAAAAATAAAAACGGCTCTCGGTGAAGTGGAATACCACACGTTTATGCACAAGTCGGTGGAAAAAAATCCTGATTGCGTTTTTTTCGTTGTGAACTATTGCGATTACCCAAAAGGCACGTTTCCTGCGGATTCGACTGAATTGATTAACGATTTTTTGGACGAAACGGTCAACGAGTCCGTGCGGACAGTCGGCGGTACTTTGACGTATCAATCTGATATTGAAATACTTGCGAATCATGGAAAGATTTGGCGGGTGCATTACAACGGCGAACGGGCTTTGATAAAAAGCAAATGTTTTTTGGTCGGCGACCGTTTTTATTTGATTCAGACGATGATGTTGAAGGATAAATCCATGAATCCGTCGGCGGATAAATTCCTCGATTCGTTTCAACCTTTTTGAGAAAATAAACGTACAAAAATATATTTGAACCGCCGATAGCCTGTCACCAACCGTTTTCTCATTAAATGACTACGAATAATAAATTATAATAAATTTTAAATTTTAAATAGCTGAAAATATAGCAATTGGCACTATATTTGCACCTACAAATAGCAACGAAGTTGTTTTTTGTAGTCAAATTTTAAAAATATCAAAAATACTGAGCGCGTCACGTTTAGTCGCTGTTTTATCCAACTCGACAATTCTAATGTCGCCTTATTTGTTATCAAGAATTAAGAAAAAGCGTTCCTGACAGTAACTCATAACCATTATATTTTTTTTATTTTTAGTATTCTCAAGCGGTTCTTAATTCTAACAATAAGGTTTCAGTCGATTGGCATGGTATTTGTTAAAATTTTAATAGATAAAAATTTACCAAGTTTGTCATCTTAAAAACCGATTCTTTCAATATGCAACAACATAAGTTGCTGAAAGACATAAATTTAGAGATAGTTGAATCATTAAATTCGACGCTCAGCAGAAAGAAGCTTTTAGTTAATTTTAGTTAAATTTAGTTAAGACGAAGGCTTCTTTCTTTTTCAAATTCGACATAAGATAGTGTTTGTTCATAGTGTTTGTTTTTTGTTTTGTCCCTGTCCAACAACCTTGGCAGGGTTTTTTTTTGCCTTTTTTTGACCTTTCAATGCCACTTCATACAGAGCTAACAGAGTTCACAGAGTATTGATAATCAATTATTTATAACGCGTCACGTTCTTTTTTAATGTTGTCTGAAATGCTATTTTGATTCTTTTCTGTATGCCTTTTTAGGCTATTTTCAAAAATGACAAGATTTTGAAAATACCGATACGCGCAAACACACTACCTTCACGGCAAATTTTTCAATTGTTATGACTGTAAACATTGCCGACCTTCGTGAAGATTACCGCCTAAAATCGCTCGATTTCACCGACGTCACACAAGACCCGCTTTTGCAATTTGAGGCATGGTTTCAAGAAGCGGTTTCTGCTCAAATTCTCGAACCAAACGCCATGACTTTGGCCACCGTTTCCGACGGCAAACCCTCCGCACGGGTTGTCCTTTTGAAAGGTCTGAATACTGAGGGGTTCGTTTTTTTTACGAATTACAACTCGCGTAAAGGCATGGAATTGGCCGAAAATCCACACGCGGCCTTGTGTTTTAATTGGCTCGATTTGCAGCGTCAAGTTCGCATTGAAGGCGTTGTTAAAAAGATTTCCGATGCCGATTCTGATGCTTATTTTCAAAGCCGTCCGTTTGGCAGTCGCATCGGTGCGTGGGCGTCACCGCAAAGCCAAATTATCGAAAATCGGTCAATTTTAGAAGAAAACCTAGCAGAATTGACCGAAAAGTATAAAAATACTGAGGGGGTATCTCGACCGCCGCATTGGGGCGGCTATGTCTTGTTGCCAAGTTTAATTGAGTTTTGGCAAGGCCGCAGCAGCCGTTTGCACGACCGTATTTGTTATCAAAAAACGGAAAATGAGGAGTGGGCTATGGTTAGACTAGCACCGTAGAAATGTTTTTTTTGTCAGTCCTCGGTGTTCGTTCTGACGGGTTTTGTCATTCAGAAGGAAACTCTTTTTGTATGCCATTTTATACGTACAAAATAGAGTTTCTTTCTGAATGACAAAACCCGTTAGGACAATCCCATAAAATAGAGATTCCCTCTGAATGACAAAACTGAATGACAAAACCCGTTAGAGTAACCCCACAAAATAGAGATTCCTTCTGAATGACAAAAATTAAAAATCACACTATTAAAAATATCAAAAATGTTTATAAAAAATAACAAATCAATTCTTTACGCCATCGTTTTTATTTTTATATCAATAAAAATGACCGCGCAAATCAGCTTGACGGATGCCTATTTTCCATCAGCAAACGACTCGCTTGTGACCGCCTCCGCGCTTCCTCAATGGACGCGTTTCGTGCGTTTAACACCTGCCTCAACGGTCGCCCAACGCTGGGATTACAGTTTTTTGCGTTCCGCTTTGAACAGCACGGCCAGAACGACCGAACGTTATTTGGCCGCAACCGACACAGCCCTTTTGCGCCAATTTCCAAACGCAAAACTCATGCGTGACATTGGCGGTGGCCAATTGGCGGCATATAACAAATCAACCACGCGTTTTGACTTGTTGGGCTTCAAAAATATCAATTTTGGCGGGCTTTTACGCTTGCCACTCGTCGCCAAATACCTTCAACCTGTTGCCGAACGCCGTGCGCCGCTTGTTTTCAATACGACTTTTCGCAACCAATCGAATTTTGTCGTGGCTTTTTCGACGGACATTATTCCAGATACGCTTTTAGCGACTTTGCCGCTTCGTCCCGATTCTATTCGCATCCGTTTTCAGACCGACCGACAGGACAAAACCGACGCTTTCGGAACAATTTTGATTCCTGGCGGCAGCTATGACGTATTGAGAGAAAGACGTTATGAAGTTACTGACACGAAGATTGACGCTAAAATAAGTGTGTTCCCGTGGTTTGACATTACGTCACTCGTTTTGACGGGTGCGCAACGGCCACAAGACACGACAATCAGCTACTATTTTTGGAGCAATTTGGCCAAAGAGCCAATTGCCATTTTGACGACCAATAACCGCGATTCAGTCCTTCGTGCTGATTATAAGTATTTGAAAATCAATACTTCTGTCAAAAACACCGCCGATACTGAGGGGCCTGTTTCGCTCGGCATTTTTCCAAATCCGACGACAAACGAGGCGTTTTTTGACGTAAAAACAAGCCTTCCTAAGGCGTCTTTTTCATTGCTGATTAGCGATAATTTAGGCAAAACAATTGTCGAAAAACAAGTATATAACAATCAACAAACACGCATTCAAATAGACGTTTCTGCCTTCGCATCGGGCATTTATTGGGCGCGTTTGGTGGATGACAATGGGCAATTTTTAGCTGCTAAATCGTTTGTTAAAAATTGAGTTTTCCACGAATTTCACAGATTTTCACAGAAAATGCAATGACTGAAAACAAATCTGTGAAAATTCGTGAAATTCGTGGAGAAAACGCCTCATTCGTTGCAAGTATTTGATAATCAAGACCTTGCAAAATTTATCATTCTTCATTTATCATTCATCATTCCGTATTACCTTTGCCGCATGAAAAAGAGACTTAAAATTGGGGTTCTTGGAACGGGGCATTTGGGCAAAATCCATTTGCGGTGCATCATGGCGAGCGATATTTTAGAGCTTGTGGGCTTCTACGATGCCGATACACAACGCGCCGAAATGATTGCTAATGAATTGAATATTAAGGCTTTCGACACACAAGATGCCTTAATTGAAGCATCCGAAGCGATTGACATTGTGACGCCAACGGTGACACATTTTGAACTCGCAAAGGCCGCGATACTGAGGGGCCGTTCGGTGTTTATCGAAAAGCCCTTGACGCATACCGTTGCCGAAGCAGAGACTTTGGTGGCCTTGAAAAATGAAAAAAACGTCACGGTTCAAGTCGGCCACGTCGAAAGATTCAACCCTGCTTTTTTGTCGCTCGATGGCGCGATTGCGTCGATTGACCCCGTTTTTATTGAAGCGCATCGCCTCGCCACGTTCAATCCACGCGGAACAGACGTATCTGTTGTGTTAGATTTAATGATTCACGATATTGACCTTGTTTTGCACCTCGTAGGCTCGGAAGTGAAGGCGATTCATGCCTCGGGCGTATCCGTCGTGAGCGCGTCGCCTGACATTGCGAATGCTAGAATTGAGTTTGAAAACGGCTGCGTGGCCAATCTGACTGCTAGTCGTTTGAGTTTGAAACAGATGCGAAAAGTGCGCTTATTTCAACGCGATGCCTACATTAGCCTTGATTTTTTGGAAAAAAACAGCCAAATTATCCGTCTTTTGGATAAAAACGTTGCCGATACTGAGGGGGTCTTGTCGGGCATGGAAATCGAAACGCAGAAAGGGCCAAAGGTCATTGACATCAAAATGCCCGAACCTGCCGCCGTCAATGCGATTCAAATGGAGCTAGAAACCTTCGCCGCGAGCATTTTCAACAACACGCCACCACTTGTGACAATTGAAGATGGTTATCGAGCGTTGAAAGTGGCGCATCAAATTATTGAAGCGATTGGTGATACAACGTTGTCTTAGTTTTACGGAATTATCGGCTTTATGTCGCAAAATACTGAGGGGGTGTCAGATTTAGGAAATTTTGCAAAATTTCCTAAATCTTTTGCTTGAAAACACCGCTTTTTTACAACAAAAAGCCATTTGCGACATAAAACCGATAATTCCGTAGTTTTATTTAAAATCTAAATTATAAAAAAATTGAATTTTATACGACCTTTATTTCTGAAAAGTAAAAAATATACCCCCTCAGTTACTTTGCTTCGTTCCTCGCAACGCCTCGCAATAATATTTTCTTTCTTTTTGTTGTTTTCAAACGGTTGCGTTCCAGAAAACGACGTGCCTGTTTATATCAATATCCCATCTTTTTCCTTCACAACGACCACAGGGCAAGGCACAGCCGCGCAAAAAATCAGCGACGTATGGGTCTATGTGGACGGTTTATCGCTTGGTGCGTACCAATTACCCGCCCGTTTTCCGTTTGTAGGCACTGGAAAACACGATTTTTTACTGTTTGCAGGCATTCGCAACAACGGGGTTCGCTCAAATCCCGTAATATTTGCAGGGACTAAAACGTTCAGCACAACGCTCGACCTCAAAGCGGGCGATGACGTCACGATTAGGCCGACAACAACTTATATCGACGACGTAAAAATTTGGCTCAACGAGGATTTTGAACGCGTCAATACATTCACTGTCAATCGTGACAACAATGTAAATACAGCTTTTACAACCGTTTCAGACGGTTTTGAAGGCAATGGCGCAGCGATTTCGCTCTCAAAAGCCAACCCAATTATCGAAAAGGCGACCACCATAAAAGCGCAATTGCCCGACAACGCACAATCATCTATTATAGAATTGCATTATAAAACGGACAGCCCTTTATTCGTGGGTATTCTCGGGACATCCTCTTCGTTTTTGAACGGTGACATCGCCTACAAGGTCGTTTTAAGCCCCAATCAAACGTGGAATAAAACGTATATTGATGTGACCAAAGAGGCTAAAAACTTGAGAACTAAGGATTTTCAAGTCATTTTCCGTAGTCTTTTGCCCGATTCGCTGGACAAAGCGCGAATTTTAATTGACAATGTAAAATTGATTCAGAAGTGACGCGACAACGCCGAATTGATACCGCAATATACTCCGCCGCCGACTTTTTATCAGCGATGGCAGCTTGGGCGTGCTTTTTCCTATGGCGAAAATGGGCCATCGAAGGCACGGTAACGGGCGATTTTAGCGTTATGACCGACCCTAAATTTGGCATCGGCGTCGTGCTGATTCCAACACTTTGGGTGCTTTTTTACGCCATTTTTGACAAATATCAAGATATTTACCGCCTTTCACGCCTTGCCACCATTGCCCGAACCTTCTTTTTATCGCTTTTTGGCGTTTTATTTCTGTTTTTTACACTCATTCTCGACGATTTCGTCACCAATTATACGACCTATTACCGCTCCTTTTCGACACTTTTGATGCTCCATTTTTTCATCACTGTTACCATTCGGATGATTCTACTGACCCGTGCAAGTCAGCGATTGAAAGCGGGTTTCGTAAGTTTTCGGACGTTAATTATTGGCGGGAATCAAAATGCGCTTGAATTATTTGAAGAAATCAGTAGCCGCGAGCGGAAGATTGGCTACAATTTCGTCGGTTTCATTGACTCAAACGGCAATTCGACCAATGTTTTGGCGACGCATTTGCCGAAATTGGGAAAAATCAACAATCTTGCAGACGTATTAACAGAATATGGCATCGAAGAAGTTGTCGTGGCGATTGAAACATCGGAACACGGGCGCATGAAAGAAATTTTAGATGTTTTGTTCGATTTTGGCGACCGTATTTTGATAAAAGTCATTCCCGATATGTACGACATCATGCTCGGAACGGTCAAAATGAACCATCTATACGGCGCAGTTTTGATTGAAATTCGGCAAGAATTAATGCCTTATTGGCAAAAATCGGTGAAAAGATTGATGGATATTGTGGTTAGTGGCGTATGTCTTGTTCTCTTAACGCCGATTTATGCCTACATTATTTTACGCGTTAGCATGTCATCATTTGGTCCTATTTTTTATCGTCAAGAACGTATTGGATTGAATGGCAAGCCTTTTTATATTATAAAATTTCGCTCAATGTATCTTGACGCCGAACAAGGCGGGCCTCAATTGTCCAAAACAGATGACGACCGTTGCACGCCGTGGGGCGCGGTGATGCGAAAATGGCGGCTTGACGAATTGCCTCAATTTTGGAATGTACTGAGGGGGGAGATGTCGCTCGTTGGGCCACGCCCTGAACGGCAATTTTATATCGAGAAAATCATGCAACGTGCGCCACATTATCGGCATTTATTGAAAGTTCGGCCAGGCATCACGTCGTGGGGACAAGTGAAATATGGCTACGCTTCGACGGTAGAAGAAATGGTACAACGCTTGAAATTTGACATTTTGTACATCGAAAATATGTCGCTGGCATTAGATTTTAAAATCATGTTTTATACACTTGTCGTCGTGCTGCAAGGGCGCGGGAAGTAAGGTTTCAAATCATGTGTTTTTGTCATTCAGAAGGAAACTACAAAATAGAGATTCCTTCTGAATGACAAAACACACGACAGTACTATGGTTTAAAGCAGCGTTTTCTCACGTCTAAGTATCTTTTAACCAGATTTGTCACGTAATTTCGTAGATAAACTAATTAAAATTACAAAAATATGATTTTTTACCACATGACAACGCCCGAACAATGGGCAAAATTTGAGCATTTGGACTACCTTGAAGCCGACAGTTTGGCGACAGAAGGGTTTATTCACGGTAGCTACGCCGAGCAAGTCGAAGAGTCGGTGCGCCGCTATTTTGTCGGTTGCAAACGGGTGTTGATTCTCCAAATTGACCCCAATTTGCTGACGTCAAAATTGGTCATTGAAACCTCGCGCAACGGCGACTTATTTCCACATATTTACGGGCCGTTGAATAAATCGGCCATTTTGACTATTGAAAATCGGTTGATGACGGTTGAATCGCTGGAAACATTGAAACGACCCTCATAAACCATTGAAAATTAAGTGATTAAATCATTTTTCATTCATCATAAAATTCATTTTCCATGAAGAAAAACCACCTCATCTCTTTATTTCTTCTCCTTAATTCGCCTCTTTTTATAGCTGCTCAAAACAATGGCGCGGGTTGTGCAAAGGCGATTCCTGCCGCGCTTGGCACTTACACGGTGGACACTATGTTTCGCGGTGTGGCTACTTTCGGCAATCTTTATCCCTATCCAACACGGGCCATTTGGTACAAATACACGCCGCCGACGGATGGTTTGTTAACGATTTCAAGCTGTGGTGGTGGCGCAGATACACGACTCTTGTTATACACAGGCACGTGTACGCAACTAGCATCGGCAGGTTTTAGCGATGATTTTTGCGATTTTGATGGCTCGGGTGAGCCGCTTGCAGCCAATATTGCGAAGCCTGTTAGAGCGGGCGTGTCTTACTTTCTTGAATTTGACAACGCTTGGGACAGCACGACTTTTACATTTTCGCTGTCCTTGGCCACTTTTGCACCGCGTGCAACGCAAGTTTGCTCGACCGCCACGACGATTCTCCCGGGCATTACGACCGTTGATTCCTTGTTTGGGTATGCCTCGAGAAGCGATGCATCGCGGGCCAATTGGTACAAATTTACGCCGCTACGCAATGGAAAAATCAGCATCAATACGTGCAATAATGATGTTGACACCCGTCTTTGGGTGTATCGTGGCACGTGTGCGGCACTTGTTTCCGTTGCGGACAGCGATGACGATTGCGTGTCGGGAAGCGGGAATTCGTACGCTGTTTCCATCCAAAACTTGGACGTAACGGCTAACCAAACCTACTATTTTGAGTTCGACGATGCGGGTGACAACACCGATTTTCCATTCGTTTTGACTTACGATGTGGCCAGCAATGTAGCCGATAATCGCTTGTCGCAATCGGTCAATCTCGCACCAAATCCTGCAACGGATGCCGTTGATGTCGTCGTCGATTTGGATAAAACGAGTGATTTAACGGTCAAAATTTTCAACACTATTGGCCAACAAGTGTTGACCAAAAAAATGCCCAAAATACTGAGGGGGTCTATTCACCTCAACACAAGTGATTTAAAATCAAGCGTTTACATCGTTGAAGTGTCGGATGGCACGGCTAAAACGCGGAAGAAATTGGTCATAAACCGTTAGAGAATTTCAGATGTCAAAAGTCATTGCGAGGCACGAAGCAATCTGTTGAATTCAGCAGACTGCAAAACCCAACAGATTGCTTCGTGCCTCGCAATGACGACGTTTTTTGTTTGAAATTAGAAGTAAAACAATACGCTATTCTCATTTTAAAATTTGAATTTTGCATTTTTGAAATTTGATAGCTTCGTAATGACTTCTGAAATTTGAAATAAAAAATATATGGAATCGGAAATTAAAATATTAGCCCAAAAATACTACGCCGAAACGGTTGCTTTGCGGCGGCATTTGCACCAAAACCCCGAACTGTCCTACCACGAATTTAAAACACAACGTTTTATAGCCGAAACGCTCACAAGCTACGGTATTCCTCATGCGAAAATTGCCAACACGGGCATTCTCGCGCTGATTGAATCAACTCAAAATCCACATAAAAACACAACAGCTTTGCGCTCTGACCACGACGCCTTGCCGATTGCAGAAGCCAATAATTTTTCGTTCAAAAGCCAAAACGAAGGCGTCATGCACGCTTGCGGACACGACGCACACACGGCGATGAACTTGACGGCGGCGCGTATTTTGTGGGACTTGCGCGACAAATTTGAAGGAGCGGTTAAAATTTTGTTCCAACCTGCCGAAGAATTTGTTAAACCCGACGGTACAAGTGGCGCAGATATGATGATAAACGATGGTGCGTTGCAATCGCCAAAACCGCAATCTATCATCGCACAACACGTCAACCCGCATCTTGATTTTGGAAAAATTGCCTTGAAAACGGGGCCGATTATGGCCTCAGTTGATACCATAAAAATCCGCGTAAATGGCCAAGGCGGACACGGGGCGCAACCGCATTTGTGCATTGACCCCGTGGTTGTGGCCTGTCAAATTGTCTTAGCTTTGCAACATATTGTGTCGAGACAATCCAATCCGATGGACGCGACGGTGTTGTCAATCGGGCGCATTTCGGGCGGCGTGGCCTTCAATGTGATTCCGCAAGACGTTGAATTGTTAGGCACTTTGCGCGCTTACAACGAGACGTGGCGATACGAAGCACACGGCCACATTCACCGCATTGCGACGTCCGTTGCCCAAGCCTTTGGCGCGACGGCGGATTGCGTAATTGAGCGCGGCATTCCGTTTTTGCCAAACGACGACGCGGTGACGACGCGTGTAAAAAAAGCGGCGATTGCCTATCTCGGTGTAGAAAATGTATTGCCGATTGAAGCGGCTATGACGGGCGAAGATTTTGCCGTTTATGCCCAACAAATGCCCGCTTGTTTTTATTGGCTCGGCGTTCGGAACGAAGTCGAAGGCATTACAAGCGGCTTACACGCGGACACAATGACGATTGACGAACGGGCGTTGGAAATTGGAAGCGGTTTGATGGCGTTTTTGGCGGTGTCGGAATTGGTTTATCGTAGGTTTGAGAGATAATCTCTACCATTTCCATTTTAAATTCAGCGATATTCATTGCTCTTATTTTTAAAGATTCATTGGCAAATATACTCAAAAAGGATTTTTCAAACACTAAAATACCTAAAAATTGAATTTTAATCCCGGTTTTAGCCCGTCAAAAAAAAAACGCTCTATATTTGTCGCTCCAAAATAAGGTTTTGAGTTTTGTTCCTTCTGAATGACAAAAGGTTTTGAGTTACCTAGACTCAAAACCCGTAACTCAAAACCTTTTGTCATTCAGAAGGAACAAAACTCAATTTTAAAGAATGGACGGTTTTTTGATAGAAGACTATTTTTTAACACGGTCTTTTTCAGAATAAAGAACCGAAAACGTAACATCAACGGTGGCAGAAATTAACGAAACACTCGAAAGTATAGAGCGCAAAACGCGATTGCTCATTGCGCGACTCGCTCGACTAGAGAGCGATAACGCCGCCCTGTTGGAACAAAATCAGCGGTTAAGTGCCGATAATCGGTCGTTGCAAACGGATTTATTGTTGCGCGATTCGGAAATCAGCCACCTCAAAACACAATTGACAGTAATGCCCGACAGTCCGAAAAACGGCAAATCGCGCGCGAACGCACAACACATTAGAAAGGAAATTGATCAATACATCACCGAAGTAGATACCTGTATTGAGTGGTTACAAAAGTCTTGAAAATTCACTGATAATGCCCGATGGCACAACTAATATCACCGTTATTATCGCAGGTCGCCCCTATCCTCTCCGCGTGAAGGAGGGCGATGAACCGATTATTCGACGCATTGTCAAGGAAGTGAACGATAAAATTGCGCTCTATCAAACCTCGTACCCGCGCAAAGACCGCCAAGATTGGTTGACAATGGCACTGCTTACATTCGCCGTTGACTTGCATAAAACGCAGCAAGTTGCCGCCGTTGCCACCGATACGACCAATACCACAGACCCGTCGCTCGCCGACCGCCTTTCTCTCATTGATGCTGTTCTCGCCAACGCTTTGTCCGTAAAAAATTGATTATCAATTGTTTACAGGTATCATCGAACGTTTAAAAAACTGTCAAAGTTTTATAAACACCCTTTTTTTATATACCATTAAGACCCCTCAGTATTTTTAGTTAAAATTAAAAATTTAGACATAAAATATTGAAAATCAATAATTTATATTGCATTTCTGAATTTTTGACGTAATTATCGTTTTAAAAATTTAAGTTGCGGCGTAGCTGCAAAATCTCGGTAATACAAGCATATAATCCTAATTTTATGTGCGGTGTAACCGCAAAACAAGCAGTTTAGCGGTTACACCGCGTAGTAAAGTGTTTCAAAGTTCAGATCTTACCAAGATTAGGCAGCTACGCCGCCGTGAAAAAGTAAAATTGAATTACTTAAATTTTTAATTTCTAATTCAAGACACCCCCTCAGTATTTTAACAACAAAACCGTTAGAGAACCATAAAATAAGCGATAATTGCGATTTTTAGGAATCTAACAACATTCATTCATTTATTTTTAAAACAATAAAAAACAACCGATACGATATATGGAACCAATGATAGGGTTGATATTAGGCTTAGTAGGTGGCGGCGCGACGGGTTATTTTACCCTCCGTTCTTTGACTGCCAAACGGGCTCAAGTTGTGGTGGACGAAGCCAATAAAACGGCTGATTTGACGGTAAAAGAAGCGAAAATCACGTCGCAACGCTTGACAAGTGATGCTGAATCGAAGTCAAATGTGATGATTGAACGGGCAAGTGCGTCTGTTGAAAAATCGAAAATTGACAATGAGCGCATCAAAAACGAGAAAATTCAGCAAGCCCAAGAGCGTTTCAACCGCTTGCGCTCGGAGTTCGATTCTCAAAAATCGAAGGAACTCGTCGAGATGAAAGAGCGCGAAATGCAGGTGTTGACGAAGGAAAATGACTTCAGAAATTCGATGCAACAGCAAAAGCAGGATTTTCAAAAAGAGTTTGACACGTTCAAAACGCAGAAAGCCGACGTCGAAGGGCGTGAAGCAGAAGTGGAAAGCATCCGCGAAAATTTGAGCAAGCAATTGACGATTGTCAACAAACGCCGCGAAGATTTGGAAGCAGCTAATGAATTGAGAATCAAGGAATTAGAGCGTGTAGCCTCTTTGACGGAAGCCGAAGCTAAGGAACAATTGTTGGACGCAGTGAAAGGGAAAGCCGAAAACGACGCCATGATTTTGACCCGCGACATCATCGCGCACGCCACGGCGAATGCGAATAAAGAAGCGAAAAAAATCGTGATTCAAAGTATTCAGCGCATGAGTGCGGAGTTTGCGATTGAAAACACGGTCTCTGTTTTCAACCTTGAAAGCGACGAAATGAAAGGCCAAATCATTGGTCGGGAAGGTAGAAATATCCGCGCTTTGGAAGCCGCAACGGGTGCTGAAATCATCGTTGACGACACACCCGAAGCGATTGTTATCTCGTCTTTTGACCCTGTTCGACGTGAAATTGCGCGTTTGGCTCTTAAAAAACTCGTTACGGACGGTCGGATTCACCCTGCCCGCATTGAGGAAGTAGTTGCCAAAACGAAGAAACAACTCGAAGAGCAAATCCAAGAAATTGGCGAGCGCACGGTGATTGACCTCGATATTCACGGCCTCGCGCCTGAACTCGTCCGCATGGTCGGTCGTATGCGTTACCGCTCGTCGTATGGTCAAAACTTGTTGAAACACTCGATTGAAACAGCGAATTTGTGTGCTTTAATGGCCGCAGAATTGGGCCTGACGCCGAAGCAAATTAAACTCGCCAAACGCGCAGGTTTGCTCCACGACATCGGTAAAGTGCCTGACGAAGAGACAGAATTGAGCCACGCCTTGTTGGGTATGGAGTTGTGCCAAAAGTTCAACGAACACGCCGCCGTGACGAATGCCGTTGGTGCGCATCACGACGAAATTGAGATGACGGCCATTATTTCGCCGATTGTTCAGGCTTGCGACGCTATTTCGGGCGCACGTCCTGGCGCACGTCGGGAGATTTTGGAAAGCTATTTGAAACGGATTTCAGAATTGGAAGACATTGCTTTGTCGTATGACGGCGTTCAAAAAGCCTACGCGATGCAAGCGGGCCGTGAATTGCGCGTGATTGTCGAATCAGACAAAGTGACCGACCAATTTGCTGATGATTTGTCGTTCATGATTTCGCAAAAAATTCAAGATACAATGCAATATCCAGGGCAAATCAAGGTAACGGTGATTCGTGAAAAACGCGCCGTTTCGTTCGCTCGATAATTGCTGGTTAAGTGGTATAAAACAAGGTCAATTCTAACATGTCCTAATTTTTTCAAAACCACGAAATAATAAAAAAGCACCGCCTTTACTGAGGGGGTGCTTTTTTTTGTTAGTATAAATCAAACTCATTGATTACCAAGGCATTAGACACTAAACGGGCTATTTTTCGCTAACAAAAACATCCGAAGGAACAAAAGACGCGGCTTCAAGCGACCAGGAAGCACTTGCACCTCTTATTCTAACAAAACAGGCCGATTGATCGCGTACTATTAGACCTTCTCGGTCGTCAAACAAAAATTCAAGTCTAAACATACATAAAATATTTTAATACGTTTAAAAAAATGAAGTTAAGTAGTAATGCATAAATAAACGCTACTTTTTATACCCAAAAACATTCAAATTGTTCCATTGAAACAAAGAAAGTACCCCCTCAGTATTTCAGCTATTTTTCGCTCAAAATGAATACAAATGATGCTTTTTTTTATCTTTTTTGGCTTTTCCAACGTGTTTGCCAACTTACTTAGTTGCCGCATATTACTCAAACGCCCACGAAAAAACCCTCGCTCTGACTAGCAGAACGAGGGTTTTTATTTTCCGAAAAGACGGCATTGATTATAGGTTCAAACCAAGAGCTTTAATAGTCTCCATGTTTACTTGACCTACTGGCAAGCCTTTGTCTTGTTGGAATTTTGTCAAAGCTGCTTTTGTTCTAGTACCCATGATATCATCTTCTGGACCCGGGTCATAACCACGTACTCTCAAAGCTGCTTGAATTGCTCTAACAGTAGAGCCAGTCATTTTCTCACCGCAAAGAACTTCGCGCCATTCAGAGAAACCACCAGCCTTAACAAGGCGGCGTTTTGTTACCGTAGCGTATTCAGCAGGGATAACTGTTTCACGAACGTTTGATGGTGCTTTTACTTCTTTTTTAGAAACCGTGCTGTAAGTAGCGGGAATTTCTTCTTCTTTGTACGAAGCAGGTGTTTTCACCTTTTGCGTTGTAACTGTTGCGTATTGTGCAGGTACTGCTTCTTCTCTCGTTGTAGCAGGTGTCTTAACAACTTGACGTGTTACTGTTGCGTACTCGGCAGGTATCAATTCTTCACGAACCGAAGCAGGTGTTTTGATAACTTGCTTAGTAACAGTTTTGTACTCAGCAGGTGTTACTTCTTCACGCACTGTTTCAAGCGTTTTAACCACTTGCTTAGTAACCGTTTTGTACTCAGCAGGAATCATTTCTTCACGAACAGTCGCAGGTGTTTTCACCTTTGTTACTGAACGTGTCGCCATTTTAGGCGCGATTGGTGTTTTTTTGATGCAACCACTGTTTGCAACACCTGTAGCGTCACAACCTTTGTTCACTTGCTTCGATACTGTTTTGTACTCAGCAGGAACTTCAACCAAACACCAAACCAAGCAATCGTTAGGGTCAGCCGACAAACATTCTTTGTTTGCTTGCTTCTTCACCCACTTAGTTGTTGCAGGAGAAACCATAACTTTGTCTGTAACAGTCTCCATTTTAGGTTGGAGGAAAGCAACAGTTTCACCAGCAGGCTCTGACTCATACTGCTCAGTTACTGTTTCGTAAGAAGCAGGAACTTCGACAATACGCTTGCTTTCTGGCTTAACTTGCACTTTGTCCGCTGCTGTTTCGTAAGTAGCAGGAACAACGACAAGGCGTTTTGTTTCACCTTTTACCATTACTTTCTCAGTTTGAGTTTCAAAAGTAGCAGGAACTGGTACCATACGCTTGGTTTCAGCCTTCACCATTACTTTCTCAGTTTGAGTTTCGTAAGTAGCAGGAATTGTGATAATGCGCTTGCCTTCTGGCTTCACGACAATCTGCTCAGTAGCAGTTTCGTAAGTAGCAGGAACAGCGATAATGCGCTTAGACGGTGCTTTCGTCATAACTTGCTCCGAACGTACTGAATATTCAGCAGGAACGTTGTCGTATTTGACTGAGGCGCCTTTGACTTCCATCTTTTCAGTAACCGTTTCGTACTGATCTGGAATCATACACTTTGCGTAGCATTTGCCCGGTTGAGCATTAGGTGGGGTATCGCCCGGTTGAGCCATAACCACTACTG
>JAYSRS010000120.1:0-5973 GCA_043720935.1 Saprospiraceae bacterium | reverse complement strand
TCAATGTTTTAGTAACATTCACGTCCTATATGGACAAGAAAAAAACATCATTTTAAATTTAAAACCCATCAATCAACAAATTCTAAACCTATTAGGAGTCAAGTACAATAAATACTATTTTCTAATTTAGGTGTGGGAAATGTCAGATACACATCTATTTTTCCTAAATTATTGACAATCATCGTTGTTTTTGCCCAAACGCCTTTTCTATCATAAATGAAATTTTTACTTTCTCATATCACTAAATGGCCCACAGATTGGGCCATTTAGTGATGCGAATTATTTAACCACTTGAAAACCCTTCGTCATCAACTTTCCATCCACCATAAACGACATAAAATACTGTCCAGAAGGTAAATTACTGAGGGGGTAGTTGAGCGTCGTGTCGCTTGACACATTACGCAAAATGCGGGTTTCGAGTGGCTGTCCAACGGCATTTAAGAGCGTAATAGACACGTCTCGACTCACGTCATTTTTAATCGCTATGTGCGTCATTTCAGAAGCAGGATTTGGAAAAATGATGGCATCAAAACCGTCGATTTTAGCTTCTTTTACGCCTACCCGCGCCATTTCTTTCCAACGGGCTTCAAATTCTTGAAGGTAAATATTGGCAATCGCTGCGTCGTGAATGACCAAAAGATTTTCATCATTTCTGGTTTCGGCTGCACCCGACCAGTTGTGCGAACCCGTCAAAAGAGTGGGGTTTGAGGCGGCATTTGTGGCGTCAACGATGCAGTATTTATGGTGAAAAATCGTGCCGTCGGTGTATAAACGAATTGGCACACCTCGGCTTGTGAGATAGAAAAATTCATCACCCGTTGTAGCGGTGTCTTTGTCAACAATGCCGCGTGTTTTGACGTTGCGGCGGTGGGCGTTAAAAATCGCCGTGCCTGTTTCATTAGCCGTGTGAATCAACAAGGCAAATTGCAAATCTGTTTGCGCGCTGTCAATTTCGTTCACGATTGCAGCGGTTGTTCCATCAGTTGGAGAGAAGTAAACTTCCACTTTTTTACCGCCAATTGTCAAATTTCTAGGCGTATTTTTCGTTTTGTCTATGCCATATTTAGCATTTGCAGCGTTTGGCCTAGCCGTTGTGCTGCCCCACATTTCTTCAAATTCGACGGTAAAAACCCGTGCTAGTGCTTGGTCTTGAATAAAAATGGCGTTGTTCGGGTCGGTGTATAATTGTCCCGTTGAGTTGTTTGTTGCACCGCCCCACACCCACGCGTTGTTGGCCGAATTGGCATCAATTATAAAAAATTTATTATGCATAAGGCTTTGATTTGTACTTCTGACGAAGCTAAAACCCAATCCTGTGGTGTCTGTGAAAGGCGTATTGTTTGACGCTCTATCCGTGATATAACGCACCCTAACACCGCGTGCAGCCGCTTGTTTCAAGGCTGTAACGATGGAAACATCGCCTGATGTGTACATGGCTACGTCAATTGTTGATGTGGCGGCAGCGATTTTTCCAATCAATTCCGATACCAAACGTCCGCCCGTTGTGCCAATCGGACGGGCATTGCCGACGCGGAAGGTGGTGTCAACGCTGCGATTGAAATAAACGCGCATTTCGCCCGTTGAGGTGGAGGTTGTCACGAAAGGCGTCACGGCTGTTTTGGCGATTGTGCCGTTTGCCGCCGATTCACCTTGCACGTAATAAATCGTGGCGGGTGATAAACCCGTTAATGTTACAGCGTGTGCGGTACGTGTACCTACCACATTTGCGGTTTGGCCAAGAGCGGGTGTTGTGCCGTAATTGATGACCGTTGTGCCAGTTAGGCTTGTTTGCCAGTTGACGGTAAAACTCGATGTTGTAATGTTGGTTGCGGTTAGTCCTTCGGTCAACGCAATGCCTTTAAATTTTATATCCGCCGTGTCTCTAAGCAAGGTTTGAAAGCCCGTTGTGCAGCCTGTTGCGGGTGTTGCACAGAATTGCGAGAGGATGCCAATGACAGTCACATCGGTCGTCGGAATGAGCGTCCCGACGAGTGTCGTGACGGTTGTCCCGACCCGAACTTGTATAGAAGGTGTTGTGACTGCGCCGATTTGAATGTTGTAATTGATGTTACCTGCGAAGTTGCCCGTTTCTCTAAAACGGACATCTTGGAACGTCACCAATTGACTTTCAAGGCTATCTGCGATTTGCCCAAATGTCAAAACGCGGGGTATTGGCAACGGGTGGTTGCTGCTGATAACTTGAACCGACGAGACGGGTTGCAATTGCAATAGGTTTCTAAAATAAGTCAGTTTACCCGTTATGAGGATGCTATCGCCCCGTTTTACGGCGTCAACGCCACCAAAAGCGGCTAAACCACCTGTTTTATCTTGGAAGTAGCGAATACCGCCAAGTTCTAAACCATTTGTAACGATGCCCGAGACCGTAACGACCGTTCCTGTGTCCCGCGTTCGAGCGGTGGCGATGCTAATAGTTTGAGTTTGTGCGGCAAGCGACATAAGGCTTGCGAAGACAATAAATAGGAATTTTTTCATTGTTAATATTTTATAAGAATTGAAAAACGATATTTTGATGTCGGATTCGGGATGTTGGATTTTGGAGGTGTTGTTGCCAACATCCGACATTCCAAATCCAATATTCAAAGACCCCCTCAGTATGAAACGAATTTTAAGGCGTTTGTCCTTGGAAATCAAGGGCAAAGTTGTTTGTTTTGATGCCAATTTGGTAATGATTCAACGTTAATTGTCTGTAATTTTTACTTATTGAGATATTAGGTCATTAAAAGATAGTGGGCTATCGTCAAACGCGACGATGGCCCACTTTTCATTTTTCACTTCCCACTTTTCATTTTTCACTTCCCACTTTTCACTCCTTAACCACTTGCCAATTCAAGCCTTCAAATTGCGCTTCCAACCATTGTTCAAATTCCGTGAGTGCTTTTGGTGGGTCATAGTTGTTGGTGATGCGTTTGTTGTCTTTGCCGATGCGGATGTAGCTCGTTACGGTTGGCACATCTGATACGGCAATATCGCCAGTAGGGTAGTGGTCTAAGAGCGATAAATATTTGATAGACAGTGCTTTGTCTTCAATGCGTTTGATAAAAGCAGCGTCAACTTTCGTTGTATAATTGCCCAATCGAGTGACGTGAGCGGTGCCGCGATAGTGGGCTGTGCCGTCGGCAAATAGTTCCATTTTAAACGTTGGACAGTAGCCAAAACACGGTGAACGTTGCAGACTTGCCACCAAGTTAGGGTTAATGTCATCGGGAACACCTTTTCCGTAAGTGGTGCTTGAATACGTCGGAACGGGTGCTTCGGGCGACGTAACGACAGGCACGGGAGTTGGCACGGTGGTCGGTATTTGGCTGCTTTTATCTACCGTTTTTTTGGTGCAAGCGGCAACAAAGGTCAATGTCGAAAGTGCGAAAAGGAGGTGTTTCATTTTATGAATTTTGAATGATGAACAATAAATAATGGTGCGTTATGAATGATGTGTTGTGAATGATGCTTTGTTGCAAGCTAACTGATTGACTATCAATGAGTTTCGTTTTCATTTATTTACAGTTTTTTTTGCTTCAATATTTTTAAGGCAGCGTAGCTGCCCAATCTTGGTAATAATTGACTGATATAAAGAGGTTTCCAATGCGGTGTAACCGCAAAACCGCTTGTTTTGCGATTACACCGCATTGGGAATTGAGTCGCATGGGTTTTGTTACCAAGATTTGGCAGCTACGCCGCCGCTAGTCAAAAAATGCTAACTCATTCATTATCACTAAAAGACGTTAAAAGTACAAGATAGTCATAAAATTCAACTGTTTTTGGGAAAATTTTAACCAAAAGTATCTTGCCTTTACACATATACAATAAAAAATTGTCAAAAACACCCTTTTCTACGCTAGGTCAGCATTCAACAATCCTCTTTCTTTGCACCCAATTATGTGCTTTTAATTTCAAATGTAGAATGACCTTCAGGTCGTTCGTAAGCAAGTATGCCGCACCTGAAGGTCGCGCTACGGTTGGCAATTTCCTTTTTAATTATTTCAAACAAGCAATATTATGACGCGCAAATTACTTCAAATCATCGGATTTTTGAGCCTGATGTTATGCCCTATTGTTGCCCACAGCCAAGCAAAAGTTGTTCTCAATAACGTAAAAGGCGCGTATGCCCTTGGCGAACAAGCGCAATTCCGCATCAGCACGACGGTTATCGGCAAAGTGTACTATGAAATGCTTTTGGATGGGCGAAACGACCGTTCGATTGTCAAAAAAGGCGACTTTACGGCGCAAGCGGGGCGTTTAGATACGGTTGTGACGTTCACGATGACGACGGGCGGTGTGGTGTTGTGCCGTATTTTTCAAGAAGGCAGTCCTGCGGCTTCGACGGTTGCGGTGTTTGACCCCCTCAGTATAAAGCCGTTGGAAAACGAACCTGCGGACTTTGATGCTTTTTGGACGCAACAGAAAACGATTCTTCGGAATATTGGCCTCGACCCGCAATTGACGCTTTTACGCACCTTGCCGCGTGGGTCAAAATTGTATTTATTGCAATTGAACAACGTCAATACGCGTAAGACTTACGGTTATTTGACCGTTCCGCCGTCGGCGGGGCCGCATCCTGCGGTGATTGTGCTACCGCCTTTTAGCGATTTGCCTTTTGACCCAAGTGACTTTGTGACCAATAATTTTTCCGAACAATGCCATGCGATTACCTTGCATTTGACGGTGCATAATGCCCCCCCGAATGTTGCCGACCCGATGGCATACAGTCCGAACAATCTCTTGCAAGCGGATGGTTTTTACAACCGTTTGATGATTACGGGTTGTTTACAAGCGGTGAATTACTTGGCACAACGAACAGATTTCAACGGCAGTTTGGGGGTTGCGGGCAACAGTCAAGGGGCAGGTTTGGCCATTTCAGTTGGTGGTTTGGATAGTCGGGTGTCGGCGATTTTGGCGGCAAATCCTGCGTCGTGTGAGCAGCAAGGCTTTCGTTTTCATCGGGCGAGTGGTTTTCCTAGTTATGTCAGACAGGCGCGTGATTTAAGTCTTGATACGAGTCTTGTGCGTCAAACGGCTAAATACCACGATGTGCTATATTTTGCGAAGCGGTATAAAAACCCGTTGCTCGTGTTGAATGGCTACCGCGACGAAGTGACCCCTGCGGCAACGGTTTTTGCGGCGTTCAATCAACATCGCGGTATGGGTGTTCTATTGCATCAGCGCGAAACGGCGCATGAGTATCCGACGGAGTTTTGGGCGGGGCGTTATTCCTTTTTCAAACAGCATCTTGTGGGCTTCAATAATCCGTTTGATTTTACGAAAACGTTTGACATAAATGCAGGTTTAGACCGCCTAAATGTTCAAAAAGACACGGTTATACTGAGGGGGTCAACGGCGTTGAGTGGTGTCGTCAATACGGCTGTTCCTGTGCGTTGGGAGAAGATTGAAGGCAACGGAATAGTCACGTTTAGCAATCCGACGAGCCGTCAAACGTCGGCCAAATTCAGCACAACTGGCACGTACGTTCTTCGTTTTACTGCCGAAGACGATTACAAAATCAACGAGCCTTTGGAAGCCAAGTATTATTCGTTTTGCGATTACATCACCGTCGAAATCAGAAGCACTGCGACGATTGATAGAAACAACGCGGCGAACAATCTAAAAGTAAGTCCTAATCCAACCACAAATACGTGTCAAATCACTTGGCAACCGACTGAACAGTACCGCACTGTTTGCCTTTATGATGCTTTGGGCAAACGTGTTTTAACGCAATCTATAAACCCAAATGACCAACAAACAACGTTTAATTTATCGGCTTTGCCAAATGGGGTTTACGTCGCCGAAATGGAAAACAAAGAAGGCCGAAAAGTAGGCGTGAAAGTCGTTAAAGGACATTGAATTACTAAATTAAAAGTGGTTAAGGAACGTTAAGTAAATAAAAGCGTATTTTACTGGCTCTTTCTCGCTGCGCTCGAAAATCGCCATCTGAAGGATTTTTTAGGAGGCAGCTTGTTT
>JAYSRS010000119.1:0-2142 GCA_043720935.1 Saprospiraceae bacterium | reverse complement strand
TAACGGATTCGGGGAACTTTCATAGTTGTTTTATCTATAAACGTGCGAATCCTAACGATTCGGGCTTAAAAAAAAGATGTGGGTAATGGACAGGGTTTAAAACCTCGACGACGGTGCTTTTCTATTCATCGTTCATCATTTATAATTCATCATTTGCAATTATAATTCATCATTTCCTAGATATGAATTTTATTTCAATTATTCAACACGAAGTCGCGGCGGCGGTCAAAGCCTTGTATGGCGTAGAAACGACGGCGGCGGACGTGATTTGTAGCCCTACGCGTAAAGAATTTGAAGGCGACTATACCATTACCGTTTTTAGTTTTGCCAAAGCGGCACGGAAAGCCCCGCCTCAAATCGGGCAAGAATTGGGCGATTATTTGACCCAAAATGTGGCGTCAATTGCCAAATTTAACGTTATTCAAGGCTTCTTAAATCTCGTCGTTGACAATACTTTTTGGACAAATTTTGTGGCACAAAACGCTCTAAATCAACACTTTGGCTTGTTGCCGAAGAAAGATATACGCGTCATGGTAGAGTTTTCTTCGCCGAATACGAACAAGCCTTTGCACTTAGGTCATATCAGAAATATTTTACTCGGTTGGTCGTGTTCCAAGATTTTGGAAGCGGCGGGTTATGACGTTGTTAGGACGAAAGTCGTGAACGACCGTGGCATTGCAATTTGCAAATCTATGTTGGCGTGGCAGCTTTTTGGCGACGAAAAAACGCCCGATACTGAGGGGGTAAAAGGCGATCATTTTGTCGGTGATTATTATGTTATGTTTGAAAATAAATTTAAAATAGAATATAAAAAATGGCAAGATGAAGTCCTTTTAGATGGAGAAATCCTATCAAGCATCAATAAAAAGAATTTGCCAACGGATGATTTTTTTAAAGAATATAAAAACGATTATTTCAACAAGCATTCCGCACTCGGCGCACAAGCCCGTGAACTGCTTTTGAAATGGGAATCAGGCGATGAAGCGACGAAGGCTTTGTGGTCGAAAATGAACAATTGGGTGTATGCGGGTTTCAACGAAACGTACAAAGATTTAGGCGTTAGTTTTGATAAAATATATTATGAATCAACGTCTTATCTATTAGGAAAAGATATTATTGAAGAAGGTTTGCAGCGTTCTGTATTCTACCAAAAGCCCGATTCTTCGGTTTGGATTGACTTGGCAGATGCTAAATTAGACCAAAAATTGGTGTTGCGTTCGGATGGTACGTCAGTTTATATCACGCAAGATATTGGCATGGCAAGGCTTCGGGAAGCAGAATTTGGGGCGCGCAAGGTCGTTTATGTCGTTGCAGATGAGCAAAATTATCACTTTCAAGTCTTGTTTGAAATCCTCAAAAAACTCGGCGAACCTTACGCCGAAGGCTTGCATCATTTGAGTTATGGCATGGTCGAATTGCCGACAGGTCGCATGAAAAGCCGCGAAGGAACAGTAGTGGACGCCGACGATTTGATTGCCGAAGTGATAAAAGAAGCACACCGCGAAGTCCTAGAACGCGGGGCGTTAGAAGGCATTGAAGCGGCGGCGAAAGCTGAAATTGAGCGTAGAATTGGCGTTGGTGCGATGAAATACCACTTAATTAAGGTCAATCCGAAGAAAAAAATGATTTTTGACCCCAAAGAATCGGTTGATTTTGAAGGGCATACAGGGCCGTATATTCAGTATGCGTTTGTCCGTTCGTCGGGCGTCGTGCGGGATGCTATTGCGCGAGGTATTGATTTGGCGAAGCCCTCAAATTACGTTGATTTGAAGGCCGAAGAAACTGATTTGATTCAACGGATTTACGAATTTCCAAAAAATATCGAAGAAGCGGCGGCCAATTATGACCCCTCAGTAATTGCGAACTTTTGCTACGAATTGGCCAAATCTTACAATCGTTTTTGGTATCATTGCTCAATTTTGAAGGAATCGAACGCCGAAATTAGCCTTTTCCGCTTGCAATTGAGCCAATTAGTGGCCACGTCGTTGCAACGGGCAATGGATTTATTGGGCATTGAAATGCCTGAACGGATGTAAATTTTGATACATTAAAGACTGTTTCTCGCTGCGCTCGAAATGCGTGTGAATGGAATTTTTAGGGGCGACGTTGTTTTTTGCTTAAAAATCTTCGATTTTTAAGCAA
>JAYSRS010000118.1:0-5979 GCA_043720935.1 Saprospiraceae bacterium | reverse complement strand
CCCGAAATTTGAACCACTTTCCCCCTTTTTCGTGCGAGCGAAGCGAGCGCGAAAAAGGCTTTACCTTTTTTGTCATGTACTAAGATTTAATACTTGATTCAATTTTCAATCAAAGTGGTATTCCAGTTCTACGCGGCGGTCGAGTTGCAAAGCCGCAGGGTCTTGCTTTTTGGCAATAGCTTGGCTTGCACCAAAATATTCTACCAGCAACAATTTAGGAGACATACCCTTGGAAATCAGATAGTTACGAACTGCGCTGGCGCGATTGCGTGAGAGCATTGTGTTGTGTTCGTTCGAACCACGTGGGTCAGCGTAACCCGTGATTTTGAGTTTCCAGTCTTTCTTTTCTTTCAATACCTTAATCACATTGTTCAAATCTCGATAAGACGACGGGCGAATGACCCATTTATCGGTATCAAAATACAAGTTGCGAATTGCCAACGTCAAGATGTCTGTTTCGCCCGTTGTGGCCGTCGGACAGCCGTCGTTGTCTGTTGGCCCCGCCGTATTCGGGCATTTGTCAATGTCATCAGGTACACCGTCGCCGTCGCGGTCGCCACCGAGCGGACAACCTTTGTTTTCTTTAGAGCCGGGTACATCGGGGCAAGCGTCGTCTTTATCGGGCGTGGCATCTTTGTCGCGGTCGCTTTCCATCGGACAACCCATGTTTGTGAGTGGGCCGAATTCATCGGGACAAGGGTCAATTTCGTCCAAAATGCCGTCTCTATCGCGGTCAGACAAGGGACAACCTTCATTGCGTACCGAGCCAGGAATGTCGGGACATTTGTCAATATCATCGCGGATGCCGTCGCCGTCGCGGTCGTTTGTTGGGCAACCTTGATTGTCCTTTGAGCCGAATTGGTCGGGACACTTGTCGTCTTTGTCACAAACACCGTCTTTATCCTTATCGGGACATTTTTTCTCCTCTTTTTCTTTTTTCGGACAGCCTTTGTCTTCCTTTTCCCCTTTTTCTTCGGGGCATTCGTCGTCTTTGTCGCAAATGCCGTCGCCATCTTTGTCTTCGCATCTCTTTTTGCCAAAACGGAAACCGACGGTAATTTCATGGCTACCGCTACTCGCTGCCCGAAGTGCCGAAGTGGTCACATCATAACTGTAAGCGGCGTACCATTTTGGTTGGTCAATGCCCATCATTGCGGCCACGGCATCTTCGGTTCGAAAACTGCCACCTACCCAAAACATCTTGTTAAAAATGCCGCGCACTGATACATCCACTTGCGGCTGCACATTGGGCGATATTTTGACGAGTGCCGATGGCTCAATCACCAAGTGTTCGCTCGTTTTGATGCCATAACCAAGCATTCCGAAATATTGACGGACGATTTGCGTTGTCGAGATGCGTTGTACAGAGGGGTCGAAAAAAAGTTTTTTATCGTAGAGTTGTGGGACTGAAATACCACCAAAAAAGCCGTCTTCTTGCTTGAAATAGACGCCCACACTAAGGTCAGGAATCATCAAACCGTGTTGCGCGTTCTCCACAATCGGGTCATTTAAGTCCCTGACGAACGGATTAGCTTGCAAATTGACTTTGTAATAACCGCCCGATACGCCGATGGACAAAGTGCTTTTAGGGCCTACTTTTCGGATGGCGGAGAGCATCAAATTACCGCCCGTTTTTTCAATACGCCCCGATACGTCCTTGAAAACATAGCCACCAACGCCAAAAGGTGATTTGCCCATTTTGCCATTTAAGGCCAAAATAGAGGTTTGCGGACGACCTTCCACGCCTACCCATTGCGTGCGATGAATGCCTCGGATGTCAAACTTTTCCGTCAAACCAATGGCGGCAGGGTTGAAAGCGTAGGCATTGATGACGTAATTGGTAAAAAGTGGGTATTGTTGGGCAATGGCTTTTTGCGTATAAGCAAGTGCCGCCAACGCTATAATTAAGTGAAAAATACGTTTCATGTTAAGTCTTTTTTTTATTTACCGAACTACCGTTATTGACCCCGACCATACTTCATTCTTATCGTTGTTCAATTTCATAAGATAGTAGTAAGCGGCGGCGGGAAGTTCTTTGCCCACGTCGGTTGTGCCGTCCCACGTATTTTTATACGGCTTCGTGGTATAAACAACTTGACCCCAACGGTTGTAAATAATGAGTTCGTTGTTCGGATATTGGTCAATATTGGGGATGACCCATTTGTCGTTTTTACCGTCGCCATTTGGTGTAATCACATCATAAACAAAGCCTGTTTTACGGTTTGGATCGTATTGGCAACGCACCGTTACGATAAACGCCGTGTCAATTTTGCAATTATTAGAATCCGAAATCACCACAGCGTAGCGTGCCGCCGCTAAATCACCGATTGAAAACGTTGTTTCGCCGCTCGCCCAAGCAAACTTGTAGGGCTTCGTGCCGCCGCTAATTGTCAAGGCAATTGAGCCGTCTCTGTAGCCATAACATTCTTCTTGGCGAACGGAATCGCGGAAACTCAAAGCGGTAGCGGGTTGCGTGACGACCGTATCGAAGGACGACATACAGCCGTTACCATCGGTTGCCGTGACGGCGTAGCGACCTGCAGCCACGTTCGTCAAGTCTTGCGCGGTTGACCCGTTCGACCAACGATAGGTTTTAGTACCACTGCCACCCGTGAGTGTGAGTTTGACGCTGCCCGTCAAATCGCCGCGACATTTGACGTTCGCAAGCGTCAAGGGACTAACGCCGAAGCCTATCTGCCCGACCGAAATAGTCACCGTTCTGGCTTTTGTATCAGAACACGCGCCTTTTCGGAGGGTTAAAGTAACGATTTTAGTGCCTTGTGTGGCATACGCAATGCCCATCGGATTGAGTTGCGTAGAGCGACGCGGAAATGCACCGTCGCCAAAATCCCATTCCACCGTTGCCCCAGGAACCGTTGCCCCATTAAATTCGTAGTCGAACTTAGTGCCGCAAAGCGGTGTGATAATCGGTAGAATGTTGAAAACAGCGGTCAAAGGCGGGCATCCCGACGGGTTATTCTCCGTGTTCGGTGGCTGCTGAAAGCCTTGCCGAATCGAGCCTGTTCCCGCTTTTGTCAAAGTATTGCACCCCGGGCAACTCCCTGCGGTGTAGCTAATCCGAAACGGGGCGGCCACTTTCGTACTGCCTACGCTTGATAGCGTTGACCGTTTGATTTGCTGCGCTTCCGTTCGATGCAGAAACGCGGCCATCGTTATTAAAAAAATGATTATTTTTTTCATCGCTTAATTGATTTTTCAAATTTAAAATTTGATTACTTTTATATCAAGTATTTAGAAAAAACGGGTGCATTTTGACTGTTCAAAAAATGTATAAATCCCTTGAAATCAATTATTTACCAACGAGAAGACCCCCTCAGTATTTTGCCTCATTTTTATTCAAAAACTTGTTAACAAACTTAAGTCAGTCTATCAATTAAGGAATTTTTTTCAATAAATAACCCGTTACCACAAAGCTAGTTCCAACATTCGTCAAACCCCGACGCATTGTTTTCCCTTCTGGAATCATCACAAGTCTCGGCGAAGCACTTGACCCCGTATAAAAAGAGTAATTAGTGCCATCTACCACAAAAGACATATCGCGTGAATCGTTTGTACCACTTTTAATAACGAACGTTTTACCTGTTTGTACCGTGTATTCAAAGCCTGGTGAAGCAAAATCTAAAATAATAGGTTCAGCATAAGCCTCAGTTTTAACCAAAATACCGCTGCAAAAACACGTCGCAATCATCGAACCACTTGGTAAAATGGGCATTCCAGGCTCAATGTTCAATCGCCGTCCGTCATTTAAAATAATAGGATTGTTAGCCGCATTGATGAAAAGGGTTTTACCACTCGGAACAACATAATTTGATGTAATTAAAATCGCTTCGCCCAAAACGCCATAAGGAAAATCAATCGACGCCCCAGGCGCACGCAACGGCGTGCCGTTAAAACTGACCAAATCATGTAGCCCATTGGGTTTTGTCAATTTTAAAGTGCTTGTTGCCGTATCAAAAGACATGGTTTGAATCTCATTCAACGGGTCGCGGTCGCGGTCGTCGAGTGCCGTTAAGGCTTGTTGCGCGTTAACCGCATTTTGAGCATTTGTCGCAAATCCTGCCGTTGCCGCCCGTCGTGCGCTATCGGCAAGCCAAGCAAATTGCGCCGTATCTGAACGGCCCGCCGAAATAGCCCGAACGGCTGTTTGCGCGTTAACGGCGTTCAGCGAGTTGACGGCATTTTGGGCATTTGTGGCATTAACCGCCGTTTGTGCCGTCTGAGCGTTTACCGCATTTTGGGCATTTGTCGCAAATCCTGCCGTTGCCGCCCGTCGCGCACTGTCGGCCAACCAAGCAAATTGCGCGGTATCCGAACGGCCTGCGGTCAAAGCGCGACCTGCATTAATGGCATAATTGGCGTTACCTGCGTTTGTCGCAAATCCTGCCGTTGCCGCCCGTCGCGCACTGTCAGCCAACCAAGCAAATTGTGCGGTGTCCGAACGGCCTGCGGTCAAAGCGCGGCCCGCATTGAGGGCGTAATTGGCATTGCCTGCGTTTGTCGCAAATCCTGCCGTTGCCGCCCGTCGCGCGCTGTCAGCCAACCAAGCAAAAGTGGCTGTATCTGACCTTCCCGAAGTGAGTGAACGACCAGACGTATTAGAATAATTGGCCGTATTAGCTGTAATAGAAGTCACCGACCTTGAAGACGCAATTGCCGAATCGGCGACGCCTGTTTTGTCGGAATACAAGGCATACGGGACAGAAATGAGCTGATTGACGCCCATCAAGACATAATTAGTGCCGCCCGTAATGTCCATTTCAACTTTTAGGTAATATCTGTCTAAGCCCCATTTGATGTTGCTAAAAACCGTTTGCGCGCCGCCCGTGCGCATTCCGAGGCCGATTGGAAGGTCAAATAAACCAAAACCATCCGTTGTAACACTATGATTTTCAACCCATTCTTCCGCACCTGAAGCTGAAGTTTTGAGAATAGACAACCGAACGCGAATGTTCTGACTGATGAGTTCACGACCTTGTTGGTCGGTGGCCACACCTTGATAACACACGGCTTGCGGTGTTTGGGCAAAAGCCGTGGCTAGACCCGAAAGAGCCAACAGAAAAGTAATAATTCTTTTCATGAGAAAAATTTTTTGATACTGGTTTAAACTTGACGGATGATAAAATGAGAATGCTCGGAGGTGAGCGCAGGAGATTAGCCCTTGCTGCTTTGTGTTATTGACTGTCATTGCTATGTAATATGTTTTGTGTTAAAATTTTATGCTTACTTAAGTTGTATTATAAAACGTTGCTTTAAAGGCACTAACAAAATGTTTGCCACGGCACGAATTATTTTTCGCTAAGAAAGAAAATTTGTGACACCACTTCCATAAAGCAAAGAGAATAATAATTTGCGCTCACAATTTGTTGTCTAAGAAATATTTTATTACGCTAATTTTTTTTGATACATCTAGGCACCCCTCAGTATTTTCAACAAAAATAGTTTAACAATCAATATTTTATAGATTGAGTAATCTTTTTAAAAGTTACCCGTACAGAACTTTCGCAAAATATTCAGAGAAACTGTATTTATCCATTAAACATGACATACAGAACGTGCCAACGTTTTATTGGACATAAAAAAAGCGTAGATGCCGTTACCAACATCTACGCTTCATCGAAAGGACACAATATTTTTTGCTTAAAATATTGCCCCAAAGATAGGGTCTTAATTACCATTTGTCAAGTACCCTATAAATGGTATATTTGAAAACATTAATTATGTACTATCTAACTTAACAAAACAACTACTTTTAGAAAATAAAAAGCAGCCTTTAAACAGCCTTTAAAATTCAAAAAGCCGCCGAAAACCGTGACAATTTTCTCATACAATAAAAATCGAAAAAAAACCCCCTCAGTATCTTTTAGGAACGTTGAAAAAATAAAAGCGCATTTTACGGGCTGTTTCTCGCTTCGCTCGAAAGACGCCCTTTAAAGGTTTTTTCTAGGAGGCAGCTTGTTT
>JAYSRS010000117.1:0-5991 GCA_043720935.1 Saprospiraceae bacterium | reverse complement strand
TCGTGTTAGTATGTCTCTTTAAAAACGGTTGGGGTGGAATTTCGGTTCTACCCTATTTTTCAACGATTATTATAGGCCCCACCGTGTAAGGGGTTTTTAGAAGCAATTATTTGTGTTTGTTCATAGTGTTTGTTTTTTGTTTGGGTTAAAGCCCCCTCAGTATTTCCTGTTTAGAAAAGTCTAAGCGCGCTGTTTTTACTGAGGGGTGTCTTTTTTTAGAGGAAATGGAGAGGTAATTCAACTGGTAGAATAGCTCAATCTTCGGGAGGAAATTCTAGACATTTTCGGGAGGAGATTGGGTAGGTTGGAGGTTCGAGTCCTTCCCTCTCTACAGTTTTTGTGTTTATTTGTTTTCGGTCGGGGTGCATGGAGGTAAGACGCCCCGTTTTTTTTTGCGAATTTGAGGGCATTTTGCCGAGGAATTATAACGAGTTCGCGGGGGCAATTTTAGGGCAATGCGTGTCCCCCATTTTTTTTCAAACTTATTAATTACCAACAATGACCATCAATTTTCACAATCTCCAAAAGGAGACAATTGCGGACTATAACCGCCTTATCGCCCTCTTGAAAAATGGCGAAGTTGACCCCGTAGAGTGCGAGATAACCATAAGCGGCTATCAATTGGAAACGGCACTAAGAAATTTGCACAATCAACTTGCGGTGTTTGGGTCGCTGTCCATCAATGGTGAAAAGGGCTACTTGGATGGTGCGGAGGTCAAAATGGAGAGTTTTGACTTCGATGAACTGATAGATTAGAAATTATTTTTTTAGTACAATATAAGGTTTAAAGCGTATGCGGGTTCTTGAATCCGCATTTTTTACACCTTGACTTATAATCAATTTTATTTATTTTTTTTAAAAATTATTTCAAAATGGGCAAAACAGCCATTAACATCCCTGTAAAAAAGCAGAAACGCGACATCGAACTCGACTACACAGAACTCCGCAAAGCGGTATTGGTTCTCCGCGCCGTGAACCACAAACTCCGTCAGCAAATCATGGAATTGCTCGAAGAAAACGAGAAAATGACCGTTACGGATTTGTACGTCAAGCTGCGCTTGGAGCAATCTGTGGCGTCTCAACACCTCGCCATACTTCGCCGCGCAGGGATTGTGGATACCGAACGTCAAGGCAAGTTTATCTACTACCGTGTTCAAAAAACCCGCGTCGCCGACATCGCGTCAATCGTCAAAATGCTCAACGAGGGAACGCCAAACGAGCAGAGCGTCCCTAATCAAGTTAGTTTGCCTTCGGGCGTCGGCTTGATGGCGGCGGTCTAAAACAAAAAAGCCACCTCGAGGGGTAGCTTTTTAAGAACGTTCAAGGCGGCGTTATTTTCTGAGGATGCCGCCGCCGTTGAACGTTATATCACTAAAAAACACGGCAAAAGTAGCGTATTTTCTGATTTCGCTACTATGCCACAAATAAAATTTCGCAATGACAGCAACAGTAGAAAAAATGAATAGCCTCAAAGCGATGGCCTATTACTTCAGACCCGATGACGCCGATGTTGCGATTAATTCGCTCAATACCGCTTGGACTCGGGCAAAATTGAAAGGCGACCTTCAACTGGGCGATTTTTCAAGAGGCCGCACTGATTTAACGGCCTACGAACATGACTTCGCAAAATCGTGGTTCGATAACGACAAAGCAAACCCCTCAGTACAAACGCCGTTTTCCGCGCAAATTATTAACCCGACACGCGATGAAGTTGCCGCGTTGAAGCACGAAAAAACCACGCTTTTCAACGCCTTAAACGCCGAAAAGTCGGCGAAGGAAGCGGCAGAGAAAACGGTCGCCGATTTGACCAATAAGACCGAATTACTGAGGGGGCAAATTACCTCGCTCAATTCGCAAATCGAACGGGCCGATAAATCAGCCGAGAAGGGATTGAGTGCCCAAACTGCGATTTTACAAAGGCAAATCGCCTCGCTCGAAGATAAATTGGCGAAAACCGAAGCGAAATTAGACGCTGCTACTGAGGGAGAACGCAAACGCGCAGACGCCACTAAAACGGCGCACGAGACGGCTTTGGATGCCGTCAACGTGAAGCTCGTGGAAGCAATGGAAGCCTACAAAAATCAGCTTCAAGAAAACGACGCCAATTGGTTCAATTCGCTCAAAGAAGCCGAGGCTAAAAACGCCGCTTTGGTTGCCGCACACGCCGAAGAACTTGCCCCGCATTTGCAATCGCAAGCGGAGCGCGAAGCAAAGGTGACGGTGTTGGAATTGATTAATTACGGCGAAATTGCCGTCGCCGTTGTCGGTGCTTGTATCATGTTTCAATGGGTCGGTGCGGTGATTGCGTTCCCTGCGGTGCTTTTTTACTACGACGCCATGCGGACGGTTAAGAAAGCCAATTCGTGGGATTCCGCACAATTCGCCATTCTTGTTTGTGGCATTTTATCGCTTGCTTTTGGGTTCGTGCATTACAACACGGCCTTGAAGTATAACGACTCGGATGCTTACGACAAATCGGTCGTCGCCTGTTTTGCCGCCGTTATTTTATCGGGCATTTCGGTCGCCGCGCTGTGGCAGAACTATTTGAAGAAAAATGAAAATCAATAACTTTTAAACGTAACAGACTATGCTTTTAGAGAAAAATCAACCAACCGTGTGGCGCAGCTTGGAAGATTGGTTGGGTCTCAATTATGACCCGAACAGTCCGAAATATCGGAACGCACCGAAGCCCGACACACCGCCGCCGACACAGAAAAAGACGCCGACACCGACAACCAATCTTGTCGGTGAAAACGTCAAATACAGCCCGACAACGGGCAAATGGTTGCGTGAAAATGTCGGCCAAAACACCGACACCGACGCCGACAAATCCACCGACACGAAAAGACGTGCCGCCGACAATACGCCGTCAACGCCGACAACCTACTCGTGGGATGTACTTTCAACGCCGACAAACACCGTCGAGTTGAACAATGCCCGACAAGGAAAGCTGACGCCGATGGACTTGAAATTGATTACAGAACGCGGTCTTGACATCGCCAAAGCGCAAACGATTAAGGCGTTTTGGTTCAAAAAAATACCGCGAAACTTGGCAGGGGCGACGCTTTCAAAACAAGCAAAGGGGTACAGCGAGGCGATAATTAACCCGTATTACACGGTGTTTAATGCCGCTTTAAGAATGGCTGAATCCCCTACCCTCGAAGCGAAATAGGGGCAAACGTACAATAGTGGATAGTTTTGGATAGTATCCAAATTAAGCGTTGATTTCCAATAAGTTACGTGGATAGTTCCTATCCAAACTTTGGATAAAACGTGGATAGCTTTGGATAGTTTTTTGTGATTTTTTGGGTCAAATTATTTTATAAACAGAAAGCCGTCAAATCCCTCCGTGGTCGAATACTGCGGGAAATGACGGCTTTTCTAAACAACTCCGAGTTATGGAAAACAACGAATTGCGCTACAAAGGTAGCGCAGATTTTTTGATTGACAAAACGGAAAAAAACGGGCTTTCACCACCTATTTTCAACGGTGGTGTTTCCGACAGTTTTCAACGCTTCACCGACAGGCTCTCCGACAGGCTCACACCGCTTATTGAGTACGTTGTCGGTCTGACGATGGTTGTCGGTATTGTCGGCGTGTTCGTTGTCGGCGTGTTCAAATTATTGTCGGTGCTTTTCGCCGACATTAGCACGGACGCCGACAGGCTGACAACGGCGTTGACAAGCTTCAATGTGATGTATCACGAAGCCATCCCGACAGTAATTATTGTCGGTTTCGTGAGCCTAATTGTCGGCTGCATCAACGCGTCACGGCGATGTGATTAACCCGTTTTTTTTCATTTTTTCAACAATTAGAAAATGTCAATCCAATTAGAAATTAATAACGTCAACGAACGCAGCCGCAATATGGAACTCGGCGCGGTGCTTATCGCCGCACTTGTTTCCATGTTCTTAATCGCAACAGGCGATTTTGCTTGGGCATTCGTCGCAATCGGGGCTTATATCCCCCTCAGTATCGCCCTCAAAATTTGGCTCACGTCATGGCGTGAAGCCCGTATTTTGGAACTCTATCGCTATCAATGTGAGCCGATTTTCGAGGTGCAGCGCGGCGCAAACGACCAATTCAACTTTGAGCGTGCCGAACATCACCGCAAAATGCTCATTCTAAGCGGCAACGAAATATACGCCCGAACCTTGATAACGGTTGAAGAAATCTACGACCGTGACCCGCGTTTTGGCTACGCCGAATCGAACGAGGAGCAAGCGATTAGACGGGCCGATTATATGCGCGAGTTTCTCAACAACTGGGCATTAGCCCTCACGAAAGATAACGCGCAATTCGTCAAGAAATGGCTCAATAATCAGTCGATGGGCAACGTGGCAACGGTAGAAATTATCGAAGAGACCCCCTCAGTATTCGATGCCGAAACGGGGGATTTTTGGACTAAGCAGTTTCCACTTTTCACCCGATTAGTGCGGGGTAAGGAGGGCAAATTGATATGAGAAAGCTAATTATCGGCGGGATTTTATTCCTCGCTGCTTGGTATTTTTGGTGCAATCACACACCAAGCGACAGGAACAACGGCGACAACGAACGCCCCAATATTAGGGAAATTCGACCCGCCATAAACGAGGATGTAAACCCATCGGCTAACAAGTTCCGAAAAGCGAAGGAGGCGCGAAAGACATGATGCTCAACTATTGGACACACCAAGGTTTTATCATCCATTTTGAAGGCTATGGACTGCTTTTCAAAATTGAGATTGACCTCAATACTTGGGGTTTTGGGTTTGGAATAAGAAATACCCATTACGCCGTTTGGCTCAACTCACATTTTTTCGCCTTACAACTTGAATGGGCCCTTTCTAAGGATTTGTTCAATAAGGAGGTGGAAAATGACTGACAAACAATACATCGCGCAGCTCGAAAAACAACTTGGCAAACAGCCGCCGACCGACCGTCAAGTATTCGTCAATTCGATGAATCAATTAGCGCAAAAAGGCAAGCGGAAAAAGCCACCGCGTCGCAAAAAAAGCAAGGAAGAAAACGAGGTGATTAATATCGGTATTGCCGCCTTGGTTCTTTTTTGCATCGGCTATTACTACCTTCAGAAATGGGGTTTGATACAATAGAATTCACAGAGAAAACTACACGCGCACATTTTTTTTAATTCTTACAATCCCGCGTGTAGAACATGATACTACTACCTTTTTTAGCCATTCTGAAGCTGCTGCTTGATTCAGAAGGAAGACTCCGCAAGAACATACAACGGAAATTTCGATACTAACCGCAAGGCTTCGCAACTATGCGAATAGGCGAAGCCTTGCAATTTTTCACGCTTAATAATCAGAAAAAATGTTACTCGAAATAATAGTCAACGAAAACGGTCAACGGCAAACTGTGACCGCACTTGCCTTTTTTTTATTTGACGAACGCGTGTTTTTCATAACAAAAGATGGCGCGTATTACAGCGCAAACGACCTGCGGACGGGTTACAATGTCCGAGAGGCTAACGTGTGCAGATGCGCGAGTTTCGATGAAGCAGAGCAATATTATCTCGACCTTCTGAAAAAATACACGGCCAATGACCGCGCAATCCGTTACGCCGCCGCCGAAGCGCATACGGGCATCATCGAGGAAAACATCGCCGCTTACGAGGCAATGTGTAAGGAGGTGGAAAATGAGTAATTGGAAAACTTATCGCTTCAAATACCGCGAATACCGCGTCAACGAGCGCGGCGATGTTATCAACGAACTCGGCGAATTGATTATCGGAACGAAGCACAAAGACGGCTTTATGGTTATTAATACAACCTACGTGGAAGACGGCACACGCAAATATGCGACGCTTATTCGAGCGCGTATGGTGGCTTTTTGCTTCCTGCCGAACCCCGATAAAAAACCCAATGTCGTGCATCTTGACGGCAATAGATTCAACAATCGAGCAGACAATTTGGCATGGGCAACGCAAGCTGAAATCGTAGAAGGGCAGCGCAGACGCGGGGCTTTTACGAATCAAAAACTCACCGCC
>JAYSRS010000116.1:0-5994 GCA_043720935.1 Saprospiraceae bacterium | reverse complement strand
ATTCATGTTTAACTCCTTCGGAGTTATAAAAATCGCCTTATTCCTTGTTTTCTATTCATGTTTAATTCCTTCGGAGTTGAGAAAAGCGTTACTGTTTTATCTATTCATGTTTAATTCCTTCGGAATTTTAACGTAAATATCCTGTTAAAAAAGATGTGGGTAATGGACAGGGTTTAAAACCTCGACGATGTTAAAAAAGCAGAAAGCCAATGACTATCGTTTTTTTAACCCCCAATTTTCCACCCACTATTTGCGGCGTTGGCGATCATACGCACCGTTTGGCGGTGGAAATGATGGAAAAAGGCATCGAAATACACGTTATTTGTTCAGCAGACCAAACGCCTACGCCTTCACATTCTCCACTTTTAATGGTTCATCCTGTCGTGAAAAGCTGGAATACTGAGGGGGTCATTTCTATTACGGATGTGGTCAGAACGATTCAGCCAGATTGGTTTATTACGCAATATGTGCCGCATTCGTACCATCCGAAAGGCTTGTCGTATATTTTGTTGTTTTTATACCATCAATTGAGACAATCAAAAACGCCAATTTTGACCATTTTTCACGAAGTCAAAATTAGACCCGAAAAGGCATTTAAAACACGCTTAATGTCTTATTTACAAGGCGTTATCGCTCATAAATTGTCAAATATGTCGGCGAAAGTGGTGACGAGTATTGATTTTTACGACCATAATTTGAAGGACATTTCGAGCGATAAAAAGACAATTATTCCCATCGGCTCTAATGTTTTGCCGATTGACGTGAGCGATTTTACAAAGCAAAGTTTAAAAAATAAATGCAAGATAAACGCTGATGCTAAAATCGTTTGCACATTTGGCAACCGCGACATTTCTTCTTTTCTGCCCATATTTGATTCATTGTCAGCGGATTATCCAAACTTGATTTGGCTTATTTGTGGAAAAAACAACACCGCCCCCCTAATTTGGCCTTCAAGAAGCTATTTACGCTACGTTGGCCCGATGTCCGCCGATAATATTTACAGACATTTAGCCCTGGGCGACGTGTTTTTTTTACCCGATTATTTGAGCGAAAACGGCGAAGGTGGAACGTGCAACAAAAGCGGCTCACTCGCTTGCGGTTTGTCCTTAAATGTGCCGATTATTGGCACAAAAGGCGACATGAATAATCAACTTTTGAGGGATAAAGAGAACATTCTTTTGGTAGATATTAACGATAAAAACGCCGTTTTGACTGCCTTTAAAGCGTGTTTTGAATCACCAATTCTCAGCCGAAAATTAGGTAACAATGCGCGAGATTTGTACGATAAACAATTGATTTGGAAGGGTTTAGCAGATAGATTTTTGCACATTATGGATGTTAAACAGTATCACGGACTTCAGTCCGTGAACGTCGAGACAATCACGGACTAAAGTCCGTAATGCCGTTGTAATAATTGACCGAACAGCTATGAGAGGACTTTTTTTGAAAGCCGTATTTGTTATAAGATTTAGGTACATAAAACCTTTATTGTCAACGATTTATACCATATTTCTCTCATGGTTAGGCGTTTCAATCGGCAAAAATACGCGGATGGAACGCGCTCATTTTACATGGTATCACAAAGTGAAAATTGGCAACGGCTGCACGATTGAAAAAAACGTTTTTTTTAAATATGATGGCCCATTTACTGAGGGGTATGCGATTGTGATTGCCGACCAAACTTTTATTGGCAACGGTTGCGAATTTAATATTTCGGACGGCATTTCTATCGGTTTTCACGGCGCGATTGCCTCAGGTTGCAAGTTTATTGACCACAATCACGGCTTCGATAATCGAGACAAATACATCGGTGAACAAACGCCAACGAGTGCGCCTATTGTTATTGAAGATGATGTGTGGTTAGGAGCTAATGTGCTGATTTTGAAAGGTGTACACATAGGAAAAGGCGCGATAGTGGCAGCAAGTTCGGTCGTCAATAAATCCATTGGGGCGTATGAAATTTGGGGCGGCATCCCTGCTAAAAAACTAAGCGAACGTTTATAAAATAATTGAAAATAATCTAAAAAACCTAACGCGGGTTTGAAACCCGCGTTAGGTTGGTGTCCGAAATCCGACATCACAAATCCGACATCGAACAATGCTTTTTAACTCCTTTCATTTCCTTTATTTCTTCGTCATTATAACGACTACTTACTATGCGTTGCCGCATAAATACCGTTGGCAATTGCTTTTGGCGGCGAGTTGTTATTTCTACATGGTCTTTTTGCCGATTTACATCTTGATTTTAGGCTTTACGATTGTGGTGGATTATTACGCAGGGATTTACATCGAAAATACTGAGGGGTCTAGGAAAAAGCTCTATTTAATTTTTAGTTTAATCGCTAACATCGGCGTTTTAGCTATTTTTAAATATTTTAATTTTCTTAATGACAATTTATCGCTCTTTTTAAACAGCGTCGGTTATCACAATTCAGTGCCGAATTTGTCCATTTTATTGCCCGTCGGTTTGTCTTTCCACACCTTTCAAGCCATGAGTTACACGATTGAAGTGTATCGCGGCAATCAAAAAGCGGAACGACATTTTGGGATTTACGCTTTGTACGTCATGTTTTACCCGCAGCTTGTCGCGGGGCCGATTGAGCGACCGCAAAACATCTTGCATCAGTTTTATGAGCCGCATAAGTTCGACTACAAAAACGTTACCGATGGCTTAAAACTGATGGCTTGGGGCTTGTTCAAAAAGGTCGTGATTGCCGATAGGCTCGCAAGCGTTGTGGGTCATGTGTACGATAATCCAGCGAATTTTGAAGGACTTTCGCTTATAATTGCCACGTTTTTCTTCGCTTTTCAGATTTATTGCGATTTTTCGGGCTATTCAGATATAGCAATCGGCGCGGCTCAAGTCATGGGTTTTAAGCTGATGCAAAACTTCGACCGACCGTATTTATCAAAATCAATTTCGGAGTTTTGGAAGCGTTGGCACATCTCTTTATCAACTTGGTTTCGGGATTATTTGTACATTTCTTTGGGCGGCAATCGCGTCTCACAAAGTCGTTTATATCTTAATTTGATGCTCACTTTTCTCATTAGCGGCTTGTGGCATGGTGCAAATTGGACGTATGTGATTTGGGGCGGCTTGAATGGGCTGTATCTAATCATCGAATTTATACTAGCAAAACCGTTTACAAATGTTGTTAATTACTTAAAAATCAACCGTTTTCCGTTCATTTTGAACGTATTTAAAGGTTTTATCACGTTCAATTTAATTTGCCTAACGTGGGTGTTTTTTCGCGCGAAAACCGTCAGCGATGCCTTTTACATCATCACGCATTTGTTCAAAGATTTTACGGTAAAAGGCGTGTTTTCAAAGTTAGCAGTCGCCAAATTTGATTTGCAAATTATCGCCTTTTCGCTCATCGTCCTCATTTTAGTTGAATGGTTGCAACGCGGCGTTTCTTTACGCAATTGGTTGACAATTAAACCTTTGTATGTGCGTTGGAGCGTGTATGTGTTTTTGGGCGTTGCCATTTTATTGCTTGGTGCGTATGAGCAAAATCAGCAATTTATTTACTTTCAATTTTAGAAGATTTTAAAGATTTGACAACTTTTAGAAAGTTGTCAAATCTAAAACATATATTTGTTGAAAATTAGCGTTCGATATGACAACAGTACAAACAGTTTATGACCACGTTGCGGATTTTATTGCAGACATGAATCCCGCCAAATTGCTTGAATTACGGGCTACGGAAGTTGCGCGTGAACGTTTAATAGAGCTTATTGAAAAAGATTCGGGTTTATCACTTGTTGAGAAAGATGAATTAGACCATTATCTAGTGCTAGAACGGCTTATTCGCCTTGCGAAAGCCCATGCACGTCAACGCCTTGCTGCTTAAATTCTTAAATTCATACTCCTCTGTATTTAAGCCAAATTTTATGTTTTAAAATCTATAATTGATTGATAATCAATTTTTTAGACCGTTAAAATGATTCAAAAATTTTTCCTAAAATCTTTTCTTTTTATCGTCTTGACAACGGGCTTTTGCTTCCTGTTGCAAGCCGTCGTTGCGCCAAAAATTAGAGACACGAACGCGTTTGTCGGGGCGACGATAGAGAAAGAAAAACGTTTGGCCGAACTGCCTGCACCGCGCATCCTTTTTGTTGGCGGCTCAAATTGGGCGTTTGGCTTGGATTCCAAGAAAATCAGCGATTCTACGCATTTACCCGTCGTAAATATGGGTTTACACGCGGGTTTAGGCGTCGCGTTTGTACTCAATGAAGCCAAAGAACACATCAAAAAAGGCGATAAAATCATCTTGTCTGTTGAATATGGTTTGACAAAATTGGGCGATAAAAAACTGTTTAGTCAACTTGTTGACATCAATCCGACGGCGGCCAATTATTTGAATTATTCGTTCAATGATAGGTTAAGTTTAATTAATGTCAATTGGCAACGGTGCGTCAGTTCGCTGTTTTTTGCAGCAATTTTAAGCCCGAATGAAGCGGTTTACAGACGTGACGGTTTTTCTGCCGAAGGCGATATGACGGCACATTTGAACTTGCCGCCGCCTGCAAATTTGACCGACAAAGGCCCTATGACATTTAGGGATTATAGCGATGAATTGACAGCTTTGAATGAATTTATCAAGGCCGCAACCGAAAAAGGCGCAACTGTTTTTTATGCTTTTCCTGCTTATGTGGCGTCTGAATATCAATTAAATAAACCTATTGTTGAGCAATATGAAGCGCAATTTAAAGCGCAATTGACGTGTCCGATTATTAATACACCTAGCACTTTTGTTTTTCCCGACGCTGATTTTTTTGATACGGCGTATCATTTGAATAAAATTGGAAGAGAAAAACGCACGAATAAAATGATTGACATTTTAAAACAAAAAGTCTTATAAATTTTCAAAAAAGTAAATTTTTCTAGTAATTTATCAAAAAAGTGTATTTTTACGTCAAAAAAATAGTTTTGGCGATTATCTGAAATTAACATTTTTAAAATAAATAGTAGTTAAAATATCATTTTTAAATAAGACTTTGACAGAATGGACAATCAATTAATACCCTTTGAGGGTAAAGAAATTCGTAAGATTTGGCACAACGATGAATGGTTTTTTTCGGTCGTTGACATCATCGCTGTTTTGACCGACAGCGCAAAACCCTCGAACTATTGGCACACAGTAAAACGGCGTGAACCTCAGGTTTCCGCAATTTGCGGAAAGCTGAAAATGAAAGGGCTTGACGGCAAAACATACCCGACGGATTGTGCAAATACTGAGGGGGTCTTTCGGATTATCATGTCCGTCCCGTCGCCAAAAGCCGAGCCGTTGAAAATGTGGTTGGCGAATTTAGGCAAACAAGCGATTGAAGAAACTGAAAATCCTGAATTGGGTTTTGAACGCATGGCGGAAATATATAAAGCCAAAGGGCATACCGACGAATGGATTAAAAACCGTTTGCAATCCATCGAAACGCGTAAATTATTGACCGACGAATGGAAAAATCGCGGCATAAAAGAAAACCAAGAATACGGCATTTTGACGGCCACGATTGCCAAAGGAACGTTCGGTTTAGTGCCTTCGGAACATAAAAAACTCAAAAATCTCGATAAACCAAGCCAAGAACTACGTGACCACATGACGCCTTTGGAGCTGATTTTAGTCGCTTTTGGCGAAGAAGTTACCCGACAAATTGCGATAACAGACGATGCCCAAGGTTTTAACGACAACCACGATGCCGCAAGTAAAGGCGGGGCATTAGCGGGTCAAGCAAGGCAAAATGTCGAAAATCAATTGAAAAAAACGGTCGTTTCAAGCGAAAATTTTTTAGATTTGAAAACGACCAAAGAATTAGAATAGCAGCACAATTTTTAAGGCATAAACCCATAAAACACGCCGTTTTCCTCTTTTTACTGAGGGGTATAGATTTAGTAAATTTTGGGAAGTTTCATTTTCCCTTGAAATAAGTGAACAACTTTAGCTTGAAAAATTACAAGCGTGCGTGATTCACTTTTATGAGTGAGTATTCATT
>JAYSRS010000115.1:0-6007 GCA_043720935.1 Saprospiraceae bacterium | reverse complement strand
CTTTGTGGTACAAAAGCTTTTTTCAATAATTAATAATTTGTAACTCATTGATTATCAATACGGTTCAACGTTCGGGGAACTTTAAAAGTTCCCCGAACGTGCGCCATAATAGCCTTAGGCATCATGGGCCACTGATTGGATTGATGCGACTGATTTTCACTGATTTCTTTTTAGAAATCTGTGAAAATCAAAGAAAAATCTGTGAAAATCAGTCGTACCAGCCTAATCAGTGTGCCATAATATCTAGGGCTATTGCTCCGTTGAAAGAAAAGTCTCCCAAATTTCAAAGAGCGTGTTTCTGAAATCTGAAATTCTTGAAATCCCTCGATGGCGATAAACGTTTGAACAACTTTAAAAGTTTAGCAAATAGAAAAATTTATATAAATAATTGATTATCAATAACTTGTAGATTTCTTCTTTAATTTTGAGCAAATTCTTACTTTTGCCTTTCAAAAAATTAAGAACAGTATAAAACTGTATCTTCGACATTGGGTAAAACTGTATATGTATAAATTCATTTTTCAGATTGCGAATAACTTGTTTATCATTTCTTAAAATCTGAAATCTGAAATCAGAAATTTTTCTTATGATAATTGATTTTTTGAGCGATTTTTATGGTAAAAACCGCCCACGAACGAAAAAAAATAAGATGGGCTACAAAAAGCCGCGTCAAAAACCCGTGCCTGAATCCTTGATTTGGGACATCAACGAGCAAGAAGTACCCGTTGATTTGTTCCGCGAACAACGCACGTCTTGGCGTTTTTCGTTTTCAAAAGATAGCAAACTGACGGTGCGGATTCCGTTAGTCAGCCCCGAATCTGAGGCAAAATTGCTCTACGACGTTCAAAAAAAGCTGTCGGAGCGCATGAAAAAAAATCCCGTCCTCAACGATTTTTTCAACGCCAAAGAATACCTCGGCGGCGATGTCCTTGTTTTCGGGTCGCAAACATACACTTTAAGCGTCTTTATTGAGGTAAGAAAAACGAATACGGCGAGGCTGACGGTGGTAAAAGGTAAGAAAATTATTGAATTCAAATTGGATGCTTACGCCGACAAAAAAGTCCGTCAGAAAGACATGGCGACGCTTTTGAGCCGCATTATTTCGGCAGACCATTTGCCCAATTTTTCTAGGCGCGTGCATGAATTGAATCAAAAACACTTCAAAACATACGCTCGGGAGATAAAAAACATCAGTTTTAAGTACAATCATTCCAATTGGGGCAGTTGTTCGTCGAAAAGCAATTTAAATTTTTCGAGCCGTCTGCTTTTTGCCCCACAAGACGTTCAAGACTACGTGATTATCCACGAATTGGCGCATTTGATTGAACTCAACCATTCCGATGCTTTTTGGAAACTCGTCGCCGACGCCATGCCTTATTATACAGACAAAGAAAACTGGTTGAAAGAAAACGGAGCGGCCTGCCGCTTCTAAAAAACACGTACACCATGCAAGTCGCCATTTACAGTAAAATTCTTCATCCCGAAGACGCCCCTTACGTCCAAACCCTTTTTGATGCCTTACATACTGAGGGGGTCAATACGTATATATATGAGCCGTATTTTGCTCAAATCAAGGACAAAGTGACCTTTAAACGCGAAGTTGCGGTGTTCAACAGCCACTTGGATTTCAAAATTCACCGCTTCGATTACGTCTTGACTTTGGGCGGCGACGGCACTGTTTTGGACGCCGTGACGGTTGTGCGTGACTCGGATGTGCCGATTATGGGCATCAATCTCGGACGACTTGGTTTCCTCGCGGGCATTGGAAAAATGCGGATTGAAGACGCCGTTCAGATGCTCATTCGGGGACAATTCACGATAGAATGGCGGCGATTGTTGTATTTGGAATCGAACAAACCACTGTTTAATGAGATGCGTTTTGCCCTCAACGATTTTACGATTTTGAAACGCGACACGAGTTCGATGATTACGATTCATACGTATTTGAACGGGGCTTACTTGAATTCCTATTGGGCTGATGGCTTGATTGTGGCCACGCCGACGGGGTCTTCGGGCTATTCGTTGAGTTGCGGTGGGCCGATTGTTTTTCCAAATTCAGGCAATTTTGTCATCACGCCCGTTGCCCCGCACAACCTCAACGTGCGTCCCGTTGTTGTGAGCGACCGTTCGGTGATTAGTTTTGAAGTGGAAGGCCGTTCGGACAGCTTTTTATGCACCTTGGATTCGCGTTTTGAGCAAATTACGTCAGACATTCAGTTGGCCGTGCGGAGTTGCGATTTTACGGTCAAACTCGTTCAGTTACACGGAGATACGTATTTGAAAACGTTGAGGGAAAAGCTGCATTGGGGCGTTGATGTTAGGAATCATTGAACTTAATAATCAATCTTATACGCATCTATAAATTTTCTATAAATTTCAGACCCCCTCAGTATTTCGGCATTTCCGACGACTACCAATTGACGCCGCGCACGGGTCAGTGCGACGTTCAATTTTCTATCCACTCCTTCTTCCGACAGCGAAACGAGCGACGACAATTGACTGGCTTCGTTGGTGCAAAGCGACAATAAAATCACGTCGCGCGCGCCGCCTTGATAACGTTCGACGGTATCAATTGTTATTTTACTCACATCAAAGTTTCGGCTTTGCAACTCCGCTTGAATCTGCGCGATTTGAGCGCGGTACGGCGTGATGACGCCGATACTGAGGGGGTGCATTTTTTTATTATTTTTTTCGTAAATCTTTTCAAACGCGTGAACCAAATCGCCAATCAACCGCGCTTCGTGGGCGTTGGTTTTGTTGAAATTATTGCCTGTGTCGGTGTCAGAATTGAGGAACACAACGCGACGTTCAGCAATCAATTGCTCCAACCTGTAAATGGATTCAACACTTTGAAAATCAATGGTTTGCAATTGATACGCGCCCAATTTTTCGGGTAAAATATGGAGTTTTTCTTCGTAAAAATTCACCGACGGGAACTGCATGATGTCCGAGTGCATCCGTCCTTGATGGCTCAAACGGTCGAACGCCCACGTCCAATTTTCTTTGATGCACCGTTTATAAAGGCGTTCAAAAAGTGAATTTCGGAGATTATTTAAGCCAATTGAATGTAGTAAATCGTCATGGATGGCCGATTCATTTTGGGGTTGCTGAACGACGGCGGGCAATTGTTTGTGATCGCCAATCAAGGTAAAATGTTTGAAATTGGGCAACAAACCCGCCAATTGCGGTTCGAGAATTTGAGACGCTTCATCAATCACAACCCGTTGAAAATCAATGAGTTCCAACAGTTCAGGCTTGCCGTTCATCGAAGCAACCGTTGCCACAAAAACGCGGTGACTTTCCAAAATCGCTTTCAATTCCTTACGTGTCTTGACGTTTTCAATTTTTTTATCTAACAATTGGTCATGAAAATGAATGCCCGTCGAGTAGCGCGAACCAATTCTAACATAATCCTTTTTGACCCATTCGCCAAGCGATTCTATGGCTTCACAAATCTCGTCAACAGCACGATTCGTATAAGCCAACAGCAATATTTTTTCATCCGTTTTTGCCAACAATTGACCCACCAAATGCTTCAACATAACACTCGTTTTACCCGTCCCAGGCGGCCCCCAAAGCAGGAAATAGTCTTGAGAATCAAGCATTTTTTGTAAAATTCGGCTTTGTTCGGCGGTCATACCCTCTATTTCACCAATGTCAACTTTTCTTGACGGATATAGGTCGTCACGCGTGTTCGGATGCGTAGGTGCGGCGGTTGTAAGCAGAAGATTTTTCTTACTTTGTGGTGAACGCATAAACGAAAAAAGACCTCTGAACATAGCGTTGAAACTGCTGTCTAAAAGGTCATGTTCGACGTTCCAGAAGGCTGTTTTTTCAAAAACTGCTTGGTTCAATTGCCGCGACCGAAGCCGCAAAGTCACCGTTTCTTTGGTCATACCGACAACCGAACATTTGAAAATTTGATTCTCCAAAACGGGCGGTCGCGTAGGTGTTTTGGGCGTTGAAAGATTTACCAAATTTTGAAAATTTGGTAAATCTGATGTCGCGTTTGACAACTTAGCATCCGAAATTTCTGACGACGGATACAACACAACAATATCGCCGACGCGGAAATTAGCCAACGGATTTGTCCGTTTCGTTTTTTTAAAAAGAATCAACGCATCGGGTTCAAAACTTTGATTGTCAATGATTTGTAAATGACTAAAAATCGCAAAGTTTTCTTCTTTCGACTCTGCCGAATTGAGCCACAACGCTGCAACACCGTTTGCCGTTTCATTGTCCGCATGACCCATTTTTGATATTTGATGCTCCCGTGCAATGAACGACGCAAAGGACTCAAAATACAGCCGTTCCAAATCCGACAAGCCTTCATACACTTTGGCAAATAAATCAATATCTTTTTTCTCAAAACCCGTCGAAGAACCAATCAATCGCTCAATCAAACGGGGAAAAAGCCACGTTTTTTTAGGCGCATTGGAAAAAGAGACCCCCTCAGTATTTTCACTGTTTTCGTTATTTCTAGTGTCTGCATTAGTGTCGCTCTTTAATTTTGAATTTTTAATTCTTAATTCAACAACGTTCCATTTGTCTCGATTTAAGTTAATTAAGGCCTGTTCCAAGGCCAAAATCTGATTCCGAATGTTCAACGCTTCATATTGTTGCGCTTTTACGACGGGCGCATATTTCAAATTATCGTTATCCAAAGCGGAGTATAAAATGTAATTCAACGGGTTCTGCGTTGCCCCGAAAGCCGCTTCAACGAGCAAATCGTAGAGCAACGTTTGCGTAAAATGATTGTTTGAAATGCCATAAATGTTTGGTCTAAACGGTTTTCCGCTTTTTAATTCCACAATCGCCGCCTTATTTTGGCTTATTGGGTTTTGATAAAACAAATCGAGACGCCCTTGCAAACCGTATTTTGGGGCATAAAAAGACGGCTCTAAATAACAATCTTCGCGTTGAATCCCGACTTTTGGCAACCCCTCAGTAACGACCTGCTTGATGTGGACAAAATGCCCTTCGGCTTCGCCATAAATCGTCCGCATTTCTTTTTCTTCAAAAGCACAAAATGCTAATGGATTGATTCTGAATACTTTAGGAAACGTTTCTTTAAAACCAACGCTTGGTTCGGCCATCAATTCGTCGAGAAAAAAGTTGGCAATATTTCCCTTCATAATGCTTGGTGAAACTTCGTAGGGCGTAAATTTTTTCAGCAAATGCAGCAACGGCTCGGCTTGTGGACGGTTAAAACATTCGGCAACCGCCGTCACGTCCACCAAATAATCAGGCTCAATTACGAAGGCACGCGGTCGGACGACGCCCTCCTTATCAATTTCGCAATTGAGCAAATGCAGCGTCGTCGGGAAGCCAAAAATTTGGCGCAACATGGCTATCGAACGGCGGAAATTTTCGTTGCGTTCTGCAATGTTGTATTGTACTCGAATCTCGTATGATGTTTCTTCTTCGATACAAATCAATTGCTCTTTTTCGACATCATCGCGCAAAGCAACAACCCGTAAAAAGGCTTTTTTTGACGAAATATCGGTCGGCGTAAATTGAAAATAATCAGGCGGTGGGAGAATTTTGACAAGTTCAACGGGCGGTTCTTCGTTGAAAAAAACTTTGACGGCATCCGTCGCTGCGCGTAAACCTAGAAGATATAAATCATTTGTATCTTGCTGTTTGTCAATTTGTTGTATTTGTTTCCTAAATTGTTGGATAAAAATCTGACGACGCGGTGGCACTTCATATTTTTGAAAAGCGAACGCCACCCGCGCAAAAAACGTGTTAAACGGGACACGTTCTTGCTCCGTTGCCATCATAAAAACGTTGTGCAACAACTGATACAAGCTGTGAACGCCTTGATACTGTGGGGGGGGCGTTGCCTTATAAATTTTCAGTATTTCAAGGTAAAAAAGCCGCGCCGTTTCTTGATTTTTCATCGTGTTTCACGTTTTGATGAGTGTAAGATGTATGACGTCATGTTTTTTGTCATTCAGAAGGAATCTCTATTTTATGTGTTGGCAATTTTTTCAACACATAAAAT
>JAYSRS010000114.1:0-18434 GCA_043720935.1 Saprospiraceae bacterium | reverse complement strand
CACCCCCCACACCCAACCCCCCCCCCCCCGAAACTCAAAACGCGAAACTCAAAATTTAATTACGTTTTGAATGAAATCGCAAAATAACAAAATAATATTTGGATTAAAAGTACGTCAGTTGCGTACCGCCCAAAATGCGTCCTTTGCTTTGCTCGCCGAGCAGACGGGAATGTCCGTATCGTACCTCAACGAGATTGAAAAAGGTAAAAAATATCCGAAAGACGATAAAATAAAACTCCTCGCCACAGCCCTCAACACGACGCCCGATATATTGATAAATCAGACGCTGCCGAAAAGTCTTGCACCCGTAGAAACATTGTTGCAGTCCAATTTTTTGAATGAACTACCGCTTGATTTGTTTGGCATTGAGCTGTCGAAAGTCGTTGAAATTATTGCCAATGCCCCCCTTCGCGTCGGTGCTTTCATCTCAACACTCGTTGAATTGAGTCGAAATTACGCGTTGCGCGAGGAAAATTTCTATTTCGGCGCACTTCGGTCGTATTTGGAGTTGCACAACAATTATTTTGAAGAGATTGAAAATGCCGTCAGTCAGTTCGTCAAACAGCATAAAATTCCGACAACGCACACGATTCCTGCGGCTTATTTGGGCGATATTTTAGAAAAAAAAATGGGTTATACCTTGGTTGAAGACGGTTTGTCGGCGTTTCCAGAATTAAAAAATATCCGCTCGGTCTTCGTGCCTAAATCTAAAAAATTATTATTGAATGCCACACTCAATGAGCAGCAACGGGCGTTTCAATTTGGTAAAGAATTGGCATTCAGTGTTTTAAGTTTAAAAGAACGGGCTTATACGTCATCGTTGTTGCGCGTCAAAACATTTGACGAAGCCTTGAATCATTTTAAAGCGGGCTATTTTTCAGCCGCTTTGCTGATGAATCGAGCGGCGTTTACGAAGGACATTGAGCAATTTTTATCAATGGAAAAATGGGACAACGGGGCAGCTTTTGAACGATTGATTAAAAAATATGAAGCCACGCCCGAAATGTTATTTCAACGCATGACGAATGTGCTGCCTCAATTTTTTGGTTTGACAAATCTGTTTTTTCTCCGATTTATCCACAATTTGAAGACAGATTCTTTCGAGATGAACAAAGAATTGCACCTCAATCGGCGGCATCAGCCCCACGGCAACGGCCTCGATGAACACTATTGTCGGCGGTGGATTTCGGTCAGTTTGCTTCAAGAACTGCACAATGACGCTTTGGCGGGTCAAAATACTGAGGGGGTCTCTTTTTCTAATAAAAATGAGAAAAATACCTTGGAATTGGGTCAAAACAATACACATTCGGGCTATAAAATTGGTATTCAGAAAAGCCGATATTTTAAAACAGAGGATGAATATTTATGTTTTACCGTTGCTGGCCCATCGTCAAGTGGCCGAAATGCCAGCCTTACAATTGGGCTTTTGATGGACACTGAAGCTAAAAAACGCATCCATTTTTTGAACGACCCCGACATTCCAAGCCGCGAAGTTTCGACAACGTGCGAGCGTTGTGCCATGGCGAATTGTGCCGAACGAGCAACTGAGCCACTTGTTATTCAACGGCGGGAAAGTCGCTCAAAATTGAATGACGCATTAGGAAAAATTTTAGAATAGATGGGTCACTGATACGGCTGGCACGACTGGTTTTTACGGATTTTTTAGTTTCCTTCTGAATGACAAAAAAAATCAGTGGAAATCAGTCGCATCACGCCCAATCAGTGGTCTATCAAAAATATATGATATGATTCGTTTTGATTTTCCACCCGAAGGCAGCACTTACGAAGGCGGTAAAAGTGACGGCTGGCAATACCAAGTGCGGTTTGCGGGGGCGAACCTGCAAGCAACGCTCGACATGGTGCGTATTTTTTTGGAAGAAGAAGGCTATGCCGACGTGCCAATTCCTGCCGACGCAAAAGAATTGTTACACTTCAAATTGCCCATAAAACGTGACCAAATTCTCTTATTTGGGGACAATGGCTATGTCCATAATCCATTAAAAATCCTGTTCGACCCGAACGAAAACCGCAATAAAACGCTGATTGTTTGCTTGTTCAATGAAAAAACGGATAAGCATTTATTGCGTTTTCATAATAAATTGTAGAAAAACGGGCTACTGACCGACGCGTCAATAGCCCATTTTTCTAAGCATTCAGATACTTATCGCTCGTCAAATTTGGTAATTTTCGCCGCAACATTTGTTCAAATTCAGCCGCCTGTTCGTTGCTTTGAAAAATGCGTTTTGGGACGATAAACGCCGAATTGTCTGTTATGTAAAGCAAGTAAAAATTCATCGTTTGCTCCCATTTTTTGATGGCTTCCCACCGATAATTTGATTCGACCGCCGCGCTCTTAGACTCAATTCAACGTTCGGGGAACTTTTAAAGTTCCCCGAACGTCCGCCGTACCATAAAGCCGATAATTCCGTAATTTATAGCTAAAAAAACGCTAAAAATCGGCAAATACTGAGGGGTCTCTTTTTTGTAAGGAATTGATTATCAAATGTTTATTTGTAAAGAAAACTAAACTCTTAAGTAATTTCTAGTGTAAAGTTCTTGATTGCGGCGTAGCTGCAAAATCTTGGTAACACTGCCCAAAATTCAATTTTCCTATGCGGTGTAACCGCAAAAACGCTTGTTTCGCGGTTACACCGCGTGAAAAAGCGGTGAGTGGTTTTAATATTACCGAGATTTAGCAGCTACGCCGCCGTGAAAAAGTCATATTAGAAATTGTGGGCTATTGCCTGAATACTCCACATTTTTCTGAAAAAACAACTGCCGTGTGTTCAATTCAAAGCAGACCAAAGTATTCAAAGCATCGCCGTTGAACACACAGCCGCAGTCAATATTCAACACCTTATCACGTTCCAAAAATTCTAATTGTAGCATCGTCATTTCAACGGATTGCGGCGTATGGCCATGAATAATGATGCGATTACCAAGCCACGCATAATTTATTTTATTATACCAATCACGTATCCAAATCATCTGTTGACTTGTACTAAGGGGGTCTTTGGCGTTAAAATTCAAGCCGCCGTGAACCAAAATGTACGCGCCAACCTCTAAAACAAGCGGCATGGATTCCATCAATTCTACGTATTTTTGAGGTACGTCAAACACATTTGTCGCATTAAAACTCGATAATGCCCGTTTCCCGCCATTTTTTTGCCAAGTATAGGCATCGTCGCGGTCGCCATTTAGCGCACCGAGCATCAACGCCTCATGATTGCCGAGGAGGCATTCGACCTTGTAACCCGCTTCTCGAAGCGCGAAAATGGTATCTAAAACGCCCTTTGAATTAGGGCCACGGTCAATGTAATCGCCTAAAAAATACAATTCATCGTCTTGTTGCAAGTTTATTTGTGCCAAAAGCCCTAATAAACTCGTTTCACAGCCGTGAACATCGCCTATTACAAATTGTCTCATGCGTTGATAGGTATTGTTTTGTGAAAAAATTTTAGATTTGCCGTCCTTGATGAATTTTAGATTTCAAATTTTAAATTTCAAGATGCAAAACGCTGATTTTCAATTCATTGCATCTCAAAGTCTGAAATTGCTGTAAAGCCTAAAATTGAAAATCTGGAATTTGACATCTATTATTATTTTTTTTGAAAAAAAGTCAAAACGCTCACACTATGATAGTGATTTTCGCCCTAGCTGTTCAGCTATTTTTACAACACAAGCCGACCGAAACACGCGGCACATCCCCCTCAGTATTTCTTGAAAATGAAGCAAAAACACCCATTTTGCTTGAAAAAGCCGATGTCAATGGCCATTGGGAAGGAACGATTACGCGGGACGAAGGTGGTGGAAAACGGACAGTTTTCAAAATGGAACTCGATTTAATTCAAAAAGGAAAAGACGTGACGGGAACGAGTTACGTACACGCCGACGGGGACAAACGGACGTACAGCGCGAATATGTCGCTTGAAGGGCGGGTAAACAAAACGTATTTCAGATATGAAGAATTGAAAATTTTGAACTACGACCCCATTCCCGACGCCGAATGGTGCATCAAAAAATGCGAACTGATTTACAAACTCGACAAAGCGACCACGACGCCGACGCTCGAAGGCTTTTGGATTGGAACGGCAACTTCAACGGGCAATTGCTTGCCAGGACGGATTTTTTTGCAGAAAAAACCAGCCCGCGTTTAATTCACAAACAACTCTTGGAGGGTTTTGAACCCGCCAAGAGTTCAACAATCAACGGTTAATTTAACAATGCATAAATCATCGCCTCATGTCGTTTTTTCAAAACATAAAATTGTTAAAAAACATTTTTAAATTGTTGATTACCAATAATTTAATCTTTTTTTTATGCACACTCTTTACACTTTATACCCCCTCAGTATTTGGCCAAAAAAACAGCAAAACGACGGCTAAAACGACTCAAAAATCATTAGGCCATCTCAACGGGTCATGGTCAGGAAAAGGGACTGTTGACTATGGCTTTGGCAATCGAACGGAGTTTGAATATGAGTTGATTTTGGAACAAAAAAAAGATGGGACTGTCACGGGCGTTTCAGTGACGTTTTTGAAAATTGAAGGCAAACGTTACTCGGCAAAGGCTTTGGTAGAAGGAAAATGGAACAAAACGTACATGAATTGCGCCGAAAAATATAATATTACGGAGGACAAACTGCCCGAATCAAACTGGATTCCGTTCACTAAAATGGAATTAATTTTTAAAATGGACGGCGTGACACCTGCGCTTGAAGGCATGTATCAGTGTTCCGACGGCTCAAACGGGCGGCTATTGTTGAAGAAAAAACCACCGCAGGTATGAAATCTGAAATTTTTATCGTCATTGGTCAAGGCGTCGCAGGGTCAATTTTGGCATATTTTCTAAGGAAAAATGGGCAAAAAGTGCTTGTTTTTGACGGGAATACTGAGGGGGTGCCGTCGTCGTCAAAAATTGCGGCGGGGGTGATTAACCCGATTACAGGGCGGCGTTTCGTCAAATCTTGGCGCATTGATACGCTTTTACCTGTTGCCAAACGGACGTATCAAGACCTTGAAAAACTGCTCAACGTCCCGCTTTGGCATGAGCGCGACATCGTTCGGACGCTTAAAGATACAGAAGAAGAAAATAATTTTTTGCTCCGAAGAACTTATCCCGATTATGAAGACTTTTGTGGTGAAACTGTTGACACTCTTGATTTTACACATCTCCACACTTTTCATGCATTGGCTGCACTCAAAAATGGCGCGCAGGTCAATCTCCCATTTTTCGTTTCTGAATTCCGTCGCTATCTCGTTGACAATCAATCATTTGTGAACGAAAGAATTTGTTTCGACGATTTAATTATCAACGATAATTCCCTCGTTTACAAAAATATAAAAGCTAAAAAAATCATTTTTGCTGATGGTGCGGCGGGTGCAGCAAACCCGTATTTTAGTTGGTTGCCTTTCAATTTGGACAAAGGCGAACTGCTTTTAGTGCGGATTCCGAATTTGGATTTTAAGTATATTTTCAAGAATAAAATTTCTATCGTCCCGCTTCACGATGTTGGTAGCGACGGGCAATTGAATAACGAAAATCTGTATTGGGTAGGCGCAACAAACGCATGGCAATTTGAGAATGATTTACCAACCGAAGCCAATAAACAATTGATTGTGAATGAATTACGCGAAATTTTGAATTGCCCTTTTGAAGTAGTAGCACATCATGCCGCCGTTCGGCCTACCGTTCGTGACCGCCGACCTTTCATCGGTTTACACCCTCAAATGCCCAGTTTAGGAATTTTTAATGGCTTCGGAACGAAAGGCGCGTCGCTAATTCCTTTTTTCGCAGAGCATTTTGTGGATAGTTTGTTGAATAATTTTTTATTAGATAAAGAAGTTGATATTCAACGATTTACGAAGTAGTTTTTTTCACACAGAGTTAACGGAGGACACGAAGTTCTTAGGATAAAATTGTAAAAAGTGTTATTAAGGAAGCTTTTGAGGAAGAAAAAAGGTCGAAATACTGAGGGGTACGTTTTACACATTAAAAAAAACGTTACGAAGGTTTAAACCTTCGTAACGTTTTGAATGATGACATTTATTCTTCCAAATCCGCTTGCACGATGACTTGTTTCAAAATAATATTGTCAATCAGTCGCACATCGCCAACCCAAACGGCAGTTAAAGCGACAGCATAATCCGTATCTTCAAAAATGTGAATCGGCAATAAAGTGCGTCCGTCAACAATGTCAAAATATTCTAATTTAAAATCTTGTTCCAATCTAAGTTTCGTAGAACAAATGCGCGTAATTTCCGAAGGTGCGTAATTTTCAACCATTTCGGCGGCTTCTTCAAGGGTTTGATGAATCAAAGCGGCCTTCGGGCGGTGCGCTTCTGCCAAACGGGTGTTGCGACTTGACATCGCCAAACCATCTGTTTCCCGAACAATCGGGCAACTGACGAGTTCAATTTTCGATTTTTGAAGCGTCAACATCCGTGAAACAATGGCCAACTGCTGAAAATCTTTTTGCCCCATAAACAGTTGATTCGGTTGCACAATGTCCAACAAACGACTCACAACCTGCGCCATGCCGTCGAAGTGGCCTGGCCTAAATTCACCTTCCAAAATCCGTTCGAGCTTTCCAAAATCATATTTTACTGAGGGGGTGTTCCCGTGCGGATAAACCTCCAAAACGGATGGCATAAACACAACATCACAGCCCGCTTCGGCCAACAATTCAAGGTCGCGCTCAGGTGTACGAGGATATTTTTCAAGGTCTTTCGACTCATTGAACTGCGTTGGATTGATAAAAATACTCACTACAGCCACGTCGCACGTCGCCTTAGCCCGCTCCACAAGCGAAGTATGACCCGCGTGCAATGCGCCCATAGTAGGTGCAAATCCTATATTTAAACCTTTGTCTTTGAGGGATTTAAGGTATTTTTGTAAATCAATAACACGTTTAAAAAGTAGCATAGTTAGTAGTTGAATAGTGAATATCAGAGAATTTTGAATTTCAGATACTTCAAATTTCAAGCGTATTAGATGTCATTCTTGAAATTTGGAAGCATTTAACATCTTTTAAAATTTGAAATTCTCTGAAATTTTGAATCTTAAAGCGATGCAAAGGTATTTTTTTTCGGCATTTCTACCTTTTCTAAATGTCAATTATCCTCGGCTTCAATTTCAGCGCGTCTTTCAAGCTCAAATTCACGGCTTTTTTGGCAAGCCCCGCAAATACCATACAAATTCAAGGCGTGATGTGTGATGTGAAAATTTAATAAGTCGCCAATCATCGTTTTGATATTTTGAATACGTGGGTCACAAAACTCAACGACTTTACCACAATCGGCACAAATCACGTGGTCATGTTGTTTTGAGCCGTAAGATTTTTCGTATTGCGCCAAATTGCGCCCAAATTGGTGTTTGCGCACCAAATCGCAATTCACCAAAAGCTCAAGCGTGTTGTAAACCGTTGCCCGACTAACGCGGTAGCTTTGGTTTTTCATGTGAATATACAAGGCTTCGGCGTCAAAATGGTCGTCGCGGTTGTAAATTTCTTCCAAAATGGCGTAGCGTTCGGGAGTTTTCCTAAACGCACTTTTTTCGAGATGTGCAGTAAAAATGGTCGTGACTTCTTTTATCAAGTCCGCGCCGTTGCGATTCGTCGGCATTTATTTTAAATTAAAAAATTGAAAAATGAGAAATAAAAATCGTTGAGAGGTCCCCTCAGTAATTTAGCCGTTTTTTGCCTTTCTGAACAATTTTAAAGATGTAAAGTTAAGCGGAGGAAGCTATTGGGTGCTTTTTCAAGCATTTAATTCGTGTTTTTTTTGTAAACAAACGTCGTTGAGGTTTAAAAAACCGCCGACGTTGAACCGAATAAAAAACCCTCGCTGCCCTAAAATGGACAACGAGGGCAATATCGGTTTTTGGAACCTCATTTATAAACCTCATTTAATTAACCTTCCACCTTCTGACGCAAGGGTCGAAATGAAGTAACAGCTGTTAACAATTCATTGACTTTTGAGGCTAAATCCCTCAATCTACCCATTCAGCGACGAAAAGATTGGTGTCCCGTGTTCCCCAATTGCGGCGATTCGATGACCAACACAATTTTTTACCATCGGGCGAAAACATCGGGAAGGCGTTGAAAATGCTTTCCGTTGTGATTTGTTCCAAGCCCGAACCGTCTTCGGCGTTGACCATGTACAATTGAAAATCGTAGCCGCGTTTTGAGTGATGATTGCTTGAAAACAAGATTTTTTTACCGTTTGGCGTGAAAAACGGAGCCCAATTGGCTTTACCGAGCTTCGTAATTTGCTTTAAATCCGAGCCATCAGCCTTGCAGGTGTAGATTTCCATATTCGTTGGCGCGACCAAATGTTGCGTCAAATACGTCTTGTATTCCTTCACATCTTCGTCTGAAGTTGGTCGGCTTGCGCGAAAAACGAGCGATTTTGAATCGGGCGAAAAGAACGCACCACCGTCGTAACCGAGGCCAAAAGTGATTTGTTTTTGGTCGCTGCCGTCAATATTCATCGTCCACAATTCAAGGTCGCCCGTGCGGTCAGACGTGAAAACGATTTTTTTTCCATCAGGTGACACCGTAGCTTCGGCATCGTAACCCGCCGCATTTGTAAGCTGTTTGACGACTTTTCCGTTTTTATCAGCTACAAAAATGTCGAAATCGGCATAAATTGGCCACAAATATTTTTTTGAATCCGCAGGTGGTGGGGCAGGACAAGCGTGTCCGCCGATGTGTGTAGAAGCATACAAAATGTGTTTGCCATCGGGCATAAAGTAGGAGCAAGTTGTCCGTCCGAAACTCGTCGACATCATTTTTGGGCGATAAGTCGAGTCTTTGGCGGCTTTTTTAGTGTCAATTCTAAAAATTTGGTCGCACTGAACGCCCCATTGTTTGAAATCGGATTGACACGTCACGTAACGGCTGTTCGGACTCCAATAGGCTTCGGCATTGTTGCCGCCGTAGGTGAGTTGACGGATATTGCGTAGGTGTTTTTCGGTCGGTGTTGCTGTTTTCTCTTGTCCAAAAGCCGTTGATACTGAGGGGGTCAAAAGAGCAAGTAAAAAACTGATTTTCAACAGTTTATTCATAATTTTTAATTTATTTATTTTACTGAAAATGAATGAATTTAAGATAGCCCAAACACATTTGAAGCAGGACAGCGCGAAGGTAGTTCCCAACAAAAAAAAGCTGCGTTAACGGCTTTTGAAATGACTTAAAATTGACGATTTGAGATTTTCGATAAGAACTATGAATTTGAACTTAAAAAGCCGTTGCAAGTGGCTCGCAACGGCTTTTTAAGCGTAATCATGGACAAAGTTTAATAGAATCATGTTGGTAAATGCGTAAAATATACAGCCATGAATCAATAACACCTTATAGTTTTTCAACTTGGCTCGTTGAAATATTTTTATCGGAATGTAGCTGAATGATATAAGTCCCATTTGTAAAGCGGCTTAAATCAAGCGTTGCACGACCATCCGTAAGATTCGTTTTTTGCGTCAAAATGGTTTGTCCTAACATATTAACGACACGCACATCAGCCGTTCCAAGTCCACTTTTATCCCATTCTAAATTCACCAAACCTCGCGTTACTGAGGGGTATGTTTTGAAGCCCATTTGGTCGGCATTTTTCACCGAAGATACTTTTGCCACACTACCCAACCACGTTTTATCTACACGAATACCATCAATTGTGAGCGTAATCGAATCGCTTGCTGTGCCTTGACGCAAGTAAAAAGCGGTCAATTCACTCGCGTCCGAACCTGTGCCGACACCTAAATTATTAAATGTGTAGCGGGTTGGTTCAGCCAATAAAGTCTGATTTACGGGATGAATATGAAACGCCACGGTATCATTAAGCGTCGCTGCAGCGTTGTACGCGTATTTCACAGTGACCAAATAAGTTGTATTAAAATTAAATTTAGTGGTGTCAAAAACGGCAATTGTTGTGCCACGCCCCAAGCCCAATTTGAAATTATCGCCTGCAAAAGAATCGCGTCCGATATAAAAACGGAGGTTGTAATTGGTCCCTGCCGCACCCGATGTAAAGCCGCAAACGTAACTGCTTTTGCCACGTCCGACGGTCTTAACGTTCATCAAAAATGAGCCATAAACGCCGCCTGTTGTGGCTGCCGCCGTGAAATCGCGTTTTGCATCTTCGCCAGATGCTACCATATCAAGCGCATTGCCTATGCCCGAATTGACAAAACCCACTTTCACTAAACCCGTCGCACCCGCCGTTAAGTCGTTTGTGCCGACGCCGCTGATAGTTGTCCAACCATTAGCCGTCAGTTTGGTGGTGTACGTAAAATCTTCTGAAAGTAGTTGAGCGAAAAGGCTGTTTGTGAGTACAAAAGCCAAAAGAAATGTACAGATGTTTTTCATTGTTAACTATAAATTTTGGTGACAAATAAGATTCGATAAGTAGTTATTAGTTGATAATTGGTCGTTATTAATTACACAAGTCATTGACTTTCAATAATTTGAAAACATTACAACGCCGTTTATTCAGACATTACTACCTTGCAACAAAGATAGAATTTAGTTGCTTGTATTAAAGAAAAAGGTGGTGTTTTTTTTTGAAAAATATTTTTAACGTAAAAAGTACCCCCTCAGTGTAAGAGGTAAAAAAGCCGTTTCGAGTGGGTCGGAACGGCTTTTCTATTAAAAATCTTTCTCCAAATTGTACGGCACTAGATGCGTTTTTATCAAAATACCGTCTTCTAGGTCGTTACTTTCAAAGACATTTGGATTGGTGATTTCAGATTCCACAAAAACGAGATAAATAGCCGATGGTAAACTCAAACTTTTAGCATATTGAGCAAGTTGCTTTTTTCCACGCCTAAATTTTACAATATCACTATACACTTTCGCTTCGACAACAAATTCTTCCTTGTTCACATTTATCAGTAAATCCGTTCGTCCGACGCCCGTGTGGGCTTCGATGTAGGTTTTACCGTCCACCATACTCAAAAAAGCGTTTAAATAAGTCTCAAAACTATACACCAAAGTCGCTTCTTTAAGCGTGACGTACTTCCCTTTTTGATTTTTTTCCCTGAAATAACGGAATTTACGGCGCAACGCATATTTTTTATAGCCATCTATCACCAAATCAATATTCAAAGAACCATCCGCTAAAAAATAATCATCAATGTTAATAGTGCCGCCGATTCTACCCGACTCACCGCTGATATAAGGATAAAAAGCGGAATGAAGACATTTGCGGTACAAAGGCACGCGAAACGTCACGTAGCCTTGTTCGTCATACGTAATCACACCATTGACATATAAATCTTTAATCACTTCTCGATAAATCTGAAAAGGGATTTTGGTTTCAGTAAACAAAAGTGTTTCAATAAAAGCACGGTGTTTTTCACCTTTATTGATGATGTGTGACACGTTCTTATCCAAAGCAAATTTTAAATAATTGTTCTCCACAACGATATAATCTGCATAATCTAAAACAGGTTTATTAGGTTGATTATCAACGAGTTGTGCGGCAAAACCGTTGACAAGTCCAGGCTGATTGGCTGTAATTTCAGAAATCTTATTTTTTACTGAGGGGTCGAATAATTGCCCTGTTTCACGCTCGTGTTGGTTCAACAATTCAGTTGTTTCTTCATCTGTAAAATACGGAATGTTCAAATTATCCGTAATATTAAATGGACTTGCATTGTCTTTTATAACACCTACGATATTACTCACGCCAACTAAAATAACCGATTTCAAGCCGTGTTTTTCACGCGAGTGGTAAGCATTGCGGATAGTGTGTAGAAACTGACCGAAGTATTCAGGATTAATACCCTCTACCTCATCTATAATTAATACAAGTTTTTTATCTTTTATCTGCTCTATTTTATGAAATACTTGCGATAAATCTAAGCCCGTCAAATCTAAATGCCAATTTTCCTCCAATGCAAGCACCAAACGTTGCATAAAAGTATCCATCGTATCTATTAAATAATTCTCAAAATTAATATGGCAAACATGATAATCTTCCTCGCTCAAATGATTGGCAAGCAAGCGAAAAAAGGTACTTTTTCCCGTTTGGCGCGGTGCCCAAATGGTGAAATAACGCTCATTGTGTATCAATTCTTTACCTTTTTCAATCAAATGAAGGCGCGGTAAAGTATAATGTTTATCAAGGATATTAGGCCCCGATGTATTAAAACGACGCATTTTTCAATTATTTTATGCAAAAGTAAACTGTTTTAGGGGAATGACAAATTTAAGATGTTGAATATCAATGGGTAACAATAGGCGGTCAGCAATGTTATCCCCTCAGTATAAAAGCGAAAAAAGCCGTTTCGAGTGGGTCGGAACGGCTTTTTTATGCGGTACTACAGAAGGTTTTATAGAGTTCCGCAGGTCAAAGACCTGTAACATAGGACGTATTGCTTTTGAAAAAGCTGACGAGCCAACACATCACGCAAGCGGGGTCGTATCTGGAGATGCTCACGAGCGAGGGCATTTTTGAGTACCTTTTACTAACGGGACTATTTACATAAAATTGTTTTATGTCATCAATTTATGGCTCGTTTTTCTTCTTTCAAATCCCTTAATTGAATATCTATTGCTGTGTCGTTCGATTTGATAAAATACTTCATGTCAGAAAGTCCAAAAATGTTTACATTGTCGTGTCCTGAAAAGAAACTATTATCTTTTATGTAATTTTCTTCGTTGAATAATACTTTTTCAATTTCTTTTGAATTTATTCTTCTTGCATTGCCAAAATTATTTTGATGTGAAACGCCTATTTTGTGGATAAATTCGTTGTTGGGAATTTCAGAATACGGGTGTAATATCACTAAATAATCTTTTGCTCTACTGATTGCAACATTGTAAATGTATTCTTTTGATAATAGGGATTTTTCATGTCCCGTATAAAAATAATTGTTTGGATTACAAACAAAGAATACTATATCACATTCATCACCTTGAAAACCGTGAACTGTATCAGAGTAAACCTTTACCTTTTCAGAAATACCATAAGAAGTCACAAGTTTATTCAATAAAATTGCTTGCGCTTTATAAGGTGCAATTAGCCCGATTGTCCAGTTTTCGTCATTAACTGCCGTATCAAAATATTTAATAATTTCTGCTACCAAAATAGTGCAATAAATTTGATACGAACTATAAAACAGTTTACTGACTTTGAAAATTGAATCATCTTTATTGAGTGGAATATCAATGAAAGTCACATTTGAAGAAATCAAATTTTTGATTTCTTCAGGTAATGACTTACTTTCTTTTCTATTTATGGCTCTATCATGCTTTAAAAGACCAGAATATGAAAGTTCACTAAAAAGTTTCCCGATTTGTGGAACACTACGGTATTGAGTATCAAGATTTTTTATGTTGTCAATTTCTCTAATTTCTTGTTCATCAGATTTAAAACTTTCAAGTCCCATCATTTTGTAAATATTTTCGTCTTGAAAATCGAAATTTTCCAATTCATTGTCGTTAATATCAACAACAGGCGGAATTTGTTTAGGGTCACCTGCTATTATGAAATGTGTATTTGCATTAGATTTTAACAAAGCCATCACTGCAAAAGTTATGTAATGTAAGCCTATCATTGATGACTCATCAAATATCACATAATCCCATTGATATTGAAACAATAAACCTTCATTTTTAATGTCAAAATAGGGCAATCTGTGAATCGTAGAAGCAACAACATGGATACTTTCCATGTCTTCGTCATTAATAGAATCACGATAAATTCCAAATTCTTCTAATTTAGGGTCTGTCGGACGGCTTAAACGCACAGTAGAAATATCTGAATTTATATCACACAGTTTTTTACAAACCACGTCCGCAGCTTTATTCGTTGGTGTCAGAACCAAGATTTTTGCCTTTGGATTGTCGGTTACTATTGTGCTGATTTTATTACAAAGTGTAGTCGTTTTTCCTGTACCCGGAGGACCATAAATATAATTCAAAGAAGGCATTGCTTCTTGAATATCTTCCCAACCATCCATGTAATTACTATTCGTAAATGCTTTATATAATCTGTCAAGTAAATCAGTAACGGGTGTAAAAGTAATATCAACTTTAAAAACATTTGAAAGGCTTGAAAGTATATTATTTGGCAAACTACCAGGGCAATAAATTAATAAATCCTGTCCTTTCTTCGATACACCTTCAACCGTTATATTCTCTTTTTTTCCTTTTCCAAAAACAAGCGAGATTTCGAAAGCTTTTGCACTTTCAATTTCAGACGAGATATAACTGCTTGCACCACAAAGCAAAAAAAACTTATTGTCGGCTTTATAGGGTTTAATCTCTTGAAACGAAATGGATTTTTGAGGCGTTGTATTTTGCTTTTCCCCATAAGTCGTGAGCAATTCCAAATACGCTTTAAACCATTCATAGGAATATTTTTCGTTTCCATTTATACGTTCAACTAAATCAATCCTATTTTTTTTAATTTCAAGCTGTTCTTTTACGATTTCAACCGCTTTCTTCAATTCTTCCTCTTCATCAAAATCAATTACCGCTTTAATTTTTAACTCTGTACTTTTGTTTTCAGTCGTTTTTTCTTTTGGCGTAAATGCTTTTTGCAAACCATCTAAATCTTTAATGGTTCTATCTATTTTTGATATTTTGGTTTGCTCAGTATTCTCAGTATCATTATCAAAAATGCTTTCAGTATTTCTTGAATTTTCATTAGTAGGGTGTGAAATACCATTGTTTGAATTGATAGCAACAGCATTTTGTTTCGCTTTATGTTCATCATAGAACCTCCTAATGAATTTTGCTTCCTCTACACTTTTAAATATATCAGCAATTTGTTCCGCTTTTGTTAAAATTACTGAGGGGGTGAATCCGAGCAATCGCTCTAATTCACTATTCCTTTCATAATCCTTTGCTAAATCACTGATTGTAATTTCATTTGGTGCTACAAAATCACCATTTTGAGTTACAAGCCATTTTGTAGTTTTTAAGCGAGTAAGATCTGTTGATTCAAATGTTTGAATGTAAGTTCTCCTACTAAAGTAACAGTGTTTGCCTTTTAATTCATTATTCAGAAAATAAGTATTAGCATTGTTCGGATAATTTTGAACTTTTTGCTGTAGCTTACCCAAATATTTCCACAACAAAATTGAATTTTCATTATCAATATTGGCTATCAGTTCAGAGCAACCTTCAATAAGTTTGTCTGTTGTAGTATTTCTGTCGTTGTAACCATAAGTTGAAGACTGGAGTTTTAATCTCTCTTTTTCGTCCCTATCTGTAATTTCCTTTTCTATTATTCTTGGCAACTCACTCACACCCATTTTCAACAAAAATTCTTTCAGAATTTGTTTGTCTTTTTCGTCTGTGATAGACTTATAATAATTGTCTAAAACAACAAATTTTGTGTCAGATTTTGTTTTAAAATATTTTTGTAGTTCAGGATTTGGATAATATAAGGTATTAGCGACACCACGATAAGTTGTGTCATCGTTATTACTTTTATATTGAATGAAGTGTAAACCTTTTATATCCTCAATAAATTTGTTAATTTCTTCATTCTTACATTCCTTAAAATACTGAAATAAGGTTTTGAATCCAGGGATTGTAGGCATTGAACCATTTTCTTTGAATTTTGGAATAACAATTTTATATACCTCATCTTTTAAATCTGGGTCTTTGTCTATTACATCAAGTTTTTTGAGAAAACCATCAAGCATTTTTTGGTCGTCGCCGTATTTCTCTTGTAATTCATTCAAATCTACAAACTTTGTAGTAGGTTTTTGCTCATAAAATTCAAGAAGTTTTTCTGTGGGATATAACAAATTACTACCATGACTTGCGCCACGATTTTCATTGTTATCATAATATGGAACAAAGGATAAATATTTTATTTTTCCAATAAAATCATCTATTTTGTCTTGAGGGCATTCATTTTTATAATATTTGAATGTTTTGGCAAAAAACAACTCGGACTTTAATTGTCCTTTTGTAAAACGCTCAATAGCTTCTTCAATTTCATCAGCTACTGTATGCTCCAAAATACCAAATTTTTCATAGAACTGCCTTGCAAGAGAAAATTTTTCCTCAATTGTTTCTTGTTTTTTTGATTTTTCTTTTAATTGTTCACCAACTAAAATGCTATCAGTATTTTTAAATAACTTAGCATTTAAAGTGTGATAACCTTCACCGTCATTGTCGGGAAGAAAAACGCGCAATTTGTTATTTTCAAAAGCGGCAACTGCTTTTCTGTTTTGGTTTAAAAATATTGGTTTTGTCTTTACTTTATCCCAATAAGAATTATTTTTTGAAAGATATTCATAGAATTGATATAGCCATTCATCACTTTGAGCCTCAATAAAATTAGCACCAATACGGTCTAATAAATGATTCATTTCATACCAATTATTACTACAATTGGTTATGTAATTTTTTAGTAAATCATCTTTTCCTGTCTGATTTCTTACGAAATTCCTGAAAACCCATTTCGCGTTTTTATTACCAATCAAGTCCGCAAGTTGTTCGTCAGAAAATAAATTTATTACAGGATTATCTTGCGCCCAATACGCATTATCTTTTTTCGCATAAACACCGTCTTTTGCAGGCAATAACTCTTCTGTTTCAAACTTCTTTTTTATTGAATTATAGAATGGCGTAAAAAAATCAAAAGAGTTTTTGTAAGGAATAACTCTAATAATATCATCGTCAATCAATTTCAAATCTTTGAGAATTAGTAAGCTATCAGCCGCGAGTTGTGCAAGCAACTCAATCATTTTAGTATTGTGGTTTTCAAACTGCTTTATTCCTTCTCGGCTGTCAGTCAGCAAAAAAGGTGCGTGAAGAATGAAATTTAGATTGGTCGTTTGCTTAGTAGGGAAAAAACAAAACGCAGACAAAGATTTTGGTATAAGTTTACCTTTTTCATCAAGAAAATAACCAATTGAATAGGCGTGATTTTGTTTATCTATAAAAGATGTGAAAAGAAAAAGACTTTCTTTCGTCTGTTCGATGCCAATTTGTTGATAAAGTTCGAGTTTTCGGTAGGTAATATCTTCTATATGTTCAGACATAGTGATTTTTTTGATGTATTTACCTGTTTCATCATCTGTTTTCCATGAAACTTCTTCTAAGTTAGACAGAAATAAAGTCGGGTAAATCAGTTTTTTTAATTTCCCAAGAATATCTTGATATGCTCTTTCTTTTGGCATATCGTTTTTGTCGAAAGGAAAATAAAAAACAGTTTCATTTTTTTCTCTATTGGGTAGATCATTTTCCAATTTTACAGGAACAATAAACCTGATTTTAAATTGAAAATTCGGATCGTAAATATGTGGCGTTTCTGTGTATTGAAAAACAGCTTTAAAACCTACACCAAATTTACCAATAGAGGATTCTGTTTCAGTTTTATTGCTGTTAGCAATAGACGTAATTGAATTGATATGACCGAGTAAGTTTTTCTCTTTGTCTTCGTCTTCCGTATCAGGATTTGATATGCTAAAAGCAATTGTGCCGTTATGCCTAAAATATAAACCATCAAGGGTTAAATGAAAAGCTGAAGTCGTTGCTTTTGAATCATTAGCATTTTGTAAAAGTTCATAAATAAAATGCGCTTGGTCACTATATTTTTCTACAACGCTATTTATTACGCCACGCATTGAAGGTTTTTTAAGCGTTTTTGCACTATCTTCTCTATCGTTTACGAGTTTTTCGAACCAATTTTTATGTTGTTCTGTCATTTCAAAAATTTGTTATTTTTACTTTTTTCAATTTTGTGGTATTATGGTTTATTAATTGACATGATATTATCTTGAAGCATTTTCTCAAAAGAAGCAAATTAGAAAGGAAAAACCATTTTTGCGCTCAAAAGTGTATGTTAAGAATTGATACGACAAAAATAGTCAAAGGTTTTCATTTTATAAAAATAATATACAATTTCTAATATAAAAAAGCCACCCCCTCAGTAAAAACTTGAAACTCCTTGCAAAACGTGTTGTTTTGCAAGGAGTTTGTACATATACATTCTTCAATTTCTTAATTTTAAAGAATAAATATGTTTCAAATATTTGTGCATTTCGTGGAATAAGTTTAAATTTGTTCAAAATCTAAAAATAAGAACAACCTATGGGATACGATACGTATGAATTAGAGTCAAAAGAATCAATGATAACTTTTGAATTTATCAGTAAAGGGCCGAACGGAGCTATTAAAAAGCGCGTACATTATCAAAAAATGATAGGTCGAAAAATCTATAATTTGGCTTTGGGTGATGTAAATGAAGAATCCTATAATTTTGATACGACGGTTATTAGCAATAATAACGATACAGAAAAAGTGTTGGCAACAGTAGTAGCAACAATTTATGCTTTTACAAATTTAAATCCAGACGCACGTATTTATATCTGACATTTCCCACACCTTTTTGTGAAATAGGTATTTAACGTATCTTTGGGAATGTATAGTAGCAAGAGCCTTGACCACTTAGGCTTAGTAAGTGGAA
>JAYSRS010000113.1:0-6052 GCA_043720935.1 Saprospiraceae bacterium | reverse complement strand
TTTTAAGTCTGAAAATATATAAAACGCACTACTGAGTATTTTGACTAAAAAAGCCGTCGTACAATTAAGTGCGGCGGCTTTTTTGTTAGCCCTTCAGTATTTGGGATGTCGAATTTTGGCAGTGCAACCATCGAAATCCGACATCCCAAATCCGACATCTAAGCCCCCTCAGTATCTTGGCTTAAAACGGCGTGACGGGCGGCACTTTTACTTCATTTACCGACTGTTGCAACGGTGTAGCGGCCACTTTTTTAAGGGCTTCTAATACGTCGTCCAGCTTGTCAATTTTCCCCACCAAATAGCTAATAGACAAAGTGCGCTTGTCATCGTCCCAATAAATGTCCAAAAGCCCTTTTGCGGACACCATTTTTTGTACCCGTTTGTCTTTCACATCAAGGTAAAAACCGCTCTTCATCGCAAAATATTCCGTAATCGTTGCTTGGGCTTTGAGGGCCGTGGTTGCACCTAAAAAAAGTAGGGCAATGGTGAGTTGAATGACGTTTTTTTTCATTGTTAGATTAATTTAATAATTGTTGTAATGGAAATGAATTTTTAATAATTATTGGTTACCTGTCTAAATATTTTTTAAGTTAAAGTGCTGAGAATCAATGGTTAAAATGAGCAACTAATGCCGCCATAAACACTAGTGGACTGACCCAAGTTTCGGCCAGCGATGTACGTACTTGCGCCCGTACACAAGCCAAATTGGCCATAAATCGGAATAAAAATGTTTAAGCCAATACGGGTGTAATTGACCTTTGTGGAAGGGAAAAAGCCTTGAAAACCGTCGGCTAAAATGTCCGTGCCGCCCAATGAGGTTTGATGCGCAATCAACGCATCGACATAAAAACGGGGTTTAATTAGGCCAATTTTCAATTCGCTCATCATGGCGTCGGGTACTTGCTTGTTCCGCACGCAATAGCCCGCTTGACCACTGACGAAAAAGCCTGAATTGTCCCGCAACAAACCTATTGCTAAGGCATTGACGCTTGTTGCTCGGTTGCCAATAGCAACAATTGTCTGCAAACCGTCGTCAACCGAGTAGTCGCCTAACGGTGTTTTCACACCAAACGCCCCAACGAGGCTAAACGTTCTTTTATCCGATTCAACCGTCAAAGCGTTGTATTTGACGTAAACGGAGACATCTTGCAAGCCTCTTTGCGTGTTCGTGTAGTTCAAATTCTTCAAAACCTGCTCGCTTGCTGCCCCTTCAGCCTTAATGTACGGCACGTTGAGAATGACGTTGAGCTTATCACTCAAGCCATAAGTCGTGTAAACCGACGTGCTGTTGACCTTAATTTCGTTGAAAATGGGGACACCTTCCACTTTTTTCGGCACTAAAAAAACCGAATTGTAGGATTCAAAATTGTGGGAGAGAACGACGCTGCCGTGGCCTTTTGGCTGCATAAACCCATTAACGGGGCTTTGGGCAAACATAAAAAAAGGCGTAGAAAGAAGAATAATGGTTAGAGTTGTACTAGGTAATTTCATTACATAAATGCTTTTAAAGAATAAATTAATTTTTAAATGCCAGAATGCACTCACCTACGAGGTAACTATTTATTTGGTTTTTGAGTTTTCAAAAAAAAATCACTTTTTAGAGATTTTTTTTTTAACCTAACGCGGGTTTCAAACCCGCGTTAGGTTAAACCCGCGTTAGGTTAACTTGCTATTCATATTCGAGATTTGACAGTTTTTGAAAAGTGAGCAAATTTAAAAATATACTGATATACTGAAAAGCTGAAATACTGAAAAGCGTAAATGCTAATTTGAGGAGATACGTCATTTTTTAAACGTATAATGTGGGTCAATTCCGTGCATTTTTTGCCTTAAAATAGCTTTTTTTGCTTCAAAATCTTCTTTTATGGCCTCAAATACTGAGGGGTACTGATTCATGATTTCGGACATCACGATGTTCCTTAACATGGGATTTTGGCGAAAATCTTCGGTTGTTTTGCCCATAATGTCGGTCATACCCAAGCGGCTGTATGTGGCTTTTATTTTTTCGATGGCGATTTCCGTCGCTTCGGGATGCGCTTTTGTGGTAGCCCGAATCGTGTCGTTAATACTTTGAGTATATGTTTTTTCAACGTCTTCGTAATCCGCGATAATCGGTTTCATCCGCTCGGTGCGCTCACGGACGAGGCGGTTTTTCTCGTTTTGTTTGGCCGTTTTGATTTGTTCAACGGTCTTATAACCTTTCGATAAGGCGTCCAAAAACACGCCCGCAGGGTTCGTGGCTTTACCTGCTTTGATGCGTTCTTTGGTGTATTCGATGGCGTGAATCAAGTGTTCTTCTCCCCTATCGGCTAATCTTCTGACAAATTCGGCTTGCTCAACGCCCCACCAGTCGCTGACCATCGTGAAGTATTTCTCAAAAAGTGGTGGCACAGCAGTGGTGTTTTTTGCAGGAATTTTGTCCTCAATCACTTGAAAATCAGTGTAAACGGGTTCATTAGCCGCGCCAAACAAGGGCAATTGGTTGATTTCTTTTGGTTTCGGCACCTTGGTTTTAGGCGTTGCTTGCGCCAATTTATTGAGCAATCGTTGTGCTTTATTGGCCTTGATGATAAAACGAATCGACGTAACTTGTTTTGAGCCGCGTTTTTTCAGTTCTTCATACGTAAAGCTAATATCGGTGCAACGCAACAAATCTTCTTGAGCCTTGTCAACGATGCGCTTTTTGAAATGACCATAAAGTTTGTACTCCTTCTCTTCGATGGCCAAAACGTCGCGTAGGTCGTCGATTGTGAACGTTCGCTCCCCTATTCTTTCGTATTGTTTCAGCAATTCATAAACCCGTTTGGAGTAAAAAGACGAAATGCCAATGAAGTTTTCGAGCGCGAAATCCTTGTAACGTTCGTTTGTAGCGGTCAAAATCGGTTTGATTTTTCGTGGCACTTCAAAGAGAATATAACTGTCACCGTCGTTCGTCACAACGGTCTCAACAGAGGCAAAAATGTGGCTGCGTAAGTGCCTAAATTCGTCCCGTGAAATGGTCGAATTCGTAATATAACGGTCTTGCAACGCGTGCGAGGCTTGAATAATGCGTTGAAAAGCCCGTTTATCGTCCTGCAATTGATAATTTTGGATGATTTCACTAATGGCAATTTTATATTCGTCTTTTACCTCATGCTCTTTGCGAAGAATAGACAGAAATTTATCCCATACGCGCACCTCCCACATCGTCATCTTGTAACGTGCTTCGATTAAATCGTTTGATTTTCGGACAATCACCATGTCCTGAAACTTCTTCTGTATGTGGTCTGTCGTCTTCCGCATGGAGCAAAGTATTTGGTGTTTTTCACACAGAGTTCACAGAGGACACAAAGTTTTAGGCATCTTTAAAGGAAATCATCGTTTTTAAATGTTATTTCCAAACATTTTACCCTTAAAACTCTGTGTTCTCTGCGTACTCTGTGTGAAAAGACAATGTAAAAACTGCCGTGAGTACCCTAAAAGTAGAGGCTGACAGCAAATGTAAATCGCCATTTTAACAAATCAAAGCCTTTACAAAAATTGCCCCGCAAATTGTGATAATTCGCCCCGCAAATTGCGATAATTCACCCCGCAAATTGTGATAATCTACCCCGCAAATTGTGATAATTCACCCCGCAAATTGTGATAATCTACCCCGCGAATTGTGATAATCTACCCCGCAGATTGTGATAATAGGGTGTCATAAGTAATTGTAAATCAAAGAATTAGATGGGCTGGAAAACATGAACAAAAAAGTAATAAAATAAATTAAACAACATCAAAGAAAAAAAAGAATGTATTTGATGATGTATTTTTTCAAAATATATTCCTTTGCTTTGGTTTGTTTTAATTCTCTCCATTGCGCGACCCTCTCCTTTTTTGAAGCGTGTTATGAAAAGCAAGAAATACTGAAATCAGTAAATCATCTATTCAGTAAACAAGTACGTCTTTTCTCTAGAGACTACTTGTCTAGAGTGCAAAATACTGAGGGGGGTAAAAAAGGTAGCAACGGAGCAAGCTCCGTGAGGCACATATTAAATGGCTATCCACAGCACTTCTACTTTTAGTTTTTTGGCATTTAGAAGAGGGCTTTATTGGTAAGTGTCGTGTATGTATGTAGGTTTTGTCATTCAGAAGGAATCTCTATTATGTGTGTAAGTGTAAAAGAGTGCGCTGCAAATGACAAAAAAGAGAATAGAGATTCCTTCTGAATGACAAAACTCGTTATGGCAAACCAGTCAACAGCGATTTTTTTTTTTTACAGGCAAAAAAAAGATTGAGTAATGGTTAAATCCGTATTTACTGAAATACGGATTTGCTGAAATACGGATTTAACCATTAACCATTTCCTTGTTCCAATTCTTTCTGAATTAACAAAAGAATAAACTCACGGATGGTTTTTTTCTCCTTGATAATGCGGTATTTGAGTGATTCGTGTAGGCTTTCGGGCATATCCACGGTCACGCGCACGTTTTTTTCTTTGATTTCTTCCACCACGACGGCTTTTTGCACCATTTGAGGCACGGGTACTGAGGGGGTCGGTGTGAGCAATGTTTGGTGCGCCCGTTCGATTTGAGCGGCCATTAATTTATCTTCTAAAGACGGTTTTTTCATTTTTAAATATTTTTAATTTCTTGAAACAGCAACAACATTTCATCTTTTGCCTTCTTGTCGAGGTATTCTATAACGCCTCGGCCTTCAATTTTAGCCTCCCGATAGGCCACGCGGTACGACAATTTAGTGTCTAAAACGGGCAAACCGTAGTTTTCCAATACCCGTTTTACTTCGCGGTCAATGCGAAGCGCGTCGTTATATTTGTTCATCACGACCGCCGATTTTACTGTGCCACCTAAGTTTTCCTTCATCATTTTGGACTGATTGAAGCGAATCATAAAGCGTTCAATCGCTCGGACTTCTTCGATACTTGGCAAAATCGGAATCACCACCACGTCGCTTAATAAAATAGCGCGGCTTGACAACTCAAATAGGGCAGGTGCACCATCAATGACCACGATGTCGAACTCTTTTTTGAGAGTCAAAACCTGCTCTACAATGTCGTCTTGTGTGACCGAAACGACTTGAATCGGCAGCAAATCTACCCCTCGGTCTTTGCCCCAATCTTCGGTGCTTTGAATTTCGGAGTCCGTATCAATTAAGCAGACTTTTTTGCCATCGTGGGCAAAGCAAACGGCGAGATTTTGGGCAATCGTCGTTTTGCCAATGCCGCCTTTTAAACTTGTTACTGCGTAAACCATTTTTTGAATCAGGATTTTGGTAATTTAACGAACGTGTTACAACTTTAAGGTCGTAATACTAAGAAGCCGTAAAACTACAACAAGTTTATGAAATACTGAAATACGGGTTTACATTTTTCAGTAAATCAGTATAATTTCCGTAAATCAGTAAATGCTTAAATACTGATTTACGGTAATGGCTTAGCAAAGCAAGTAAATCAGTATTTGCTGAAATGCACAAATTTTTTCTTGATACCGTATTCTTGTTTTAGATAAAGGAACTAGAGCGTCATTTTGCTTTTATTTTTTTTGAAATAAGCCGTCTTTCAGTGCATTGCCTAACATCGGAGGTCGTTGGTGATAATTGGCTTAAAAACAAAATATTGAATGAGCCATTTTTTTACTAATTTTTCAGTATTTAATGATATAAGTAAATACTGAAAAGAGTAAATACTGAAATGTAATTTTAAACAGCGTAAATACTGAACAGCGTAAATACTGAAAATATAATTTTAAATAGCGTGAATACTGAAAAGCGTAAATTTTTTCCAGCTCTAATAAAACGAGTCGTCATTGCGAGGAGGCACGACGAAGCAATCTTTAAGTTTTTAGCAGTCTCTTATTAGACATTCATTTTAGTTTTAAAGCCTGCTGAAATCTAGAGATTGCTTCGTCGTGCCTCCTCGCAATGACAACGTTATTTGAGAGAAAGTAGAGGTAACAAGAGATTTTCGAGGTTATCACTGATGTTACGCAGTACCAAGTCCTTTAGAGTCGAGCGTTGATACGTTATATTAAAATGTCTGACTGCGGCGTAGCTGCACAATCTCGGTAATACT
>JAYSRS010000112.1:0-6070 GCA_043720935.1 Saprospiraceae bacterium | reverse complement strand
TTCTCTTATTTTATTGTCTTGTTAACCATAAAAGTAAAGAGAATAGGGGGAATATTTTTTTTTAACTTAACAAGCCAGTTTCAAACCCGCGTTAGGTTTTTCTAAAGATATATAAAACGTACTACTGCGGGGGTATTTTTATTGTTAAAAAATGAAAAAACCTCTGTGACCTCTGTGTGAAACCCAAAGCCCCAAAACCTATTTTTCGAGAATACTCAAACCTTCGTGGACAATTTCCATTGTCTCGATAGCGATTTCGTTCGCATCTGCTTTGAGGTCAGCCGACTGAATTTTACTTGGCCACGCGTTGAGCAATTGCCAAGTGATAATCGGTTCGTGGTTTTCGTTGAGCAACTGTACCGTCACCGTTCGGCGGTACGAACTGCCCGTTTTGTTGCCCTCTTGGAACATGAAATTCTTTTTCCACTCATTGAAAAAGTCGAAATCGCCTTCAAATGTCCCCCGTTTGAGGGTCAATTTGTCGTATTTTGTCAAGCCAGGTTGCTTGCTTTTGGTGTACGTCTTGTTTGTTCCCTCGCGGTACTCAATGACTTCGCGCTCAAAACTTAAGCCCGTAACTTCCGTAAATCCGATGCGGAAATCTTTTCCCCAATTCACTTGAAAATGGAATTTCGGCAATGGATAGTCTCCTTTGGCTGCCATATTTATAGGTTGTTTTTTAAATGATGAAATCTTTTTTTGAGTTTTGTTCCTTCTGAATGACAAAGGGTTTTGAGCGGGTATTAATCCACCCAAAATTTTTTGTCATTCAGAAGGAACAAAACTTATTTCTTAGCCGCAGTTGCCGCAGCAATCGCTTTTTCAAGCCCATTTTTTTTCGCCAATAAGCGGTCGCGTTTTTGACGACTTTTGTTGTAGGTGTCCGAAGCGGTGTCTTTTTCGGTAGCCGCCGTCGCGTGTTTTGCCCTAATGCCCTTGACAAAATCGTCGTCTTTGAGTGGAAAACTAATCGTCGGGCTCAATTCTGAATCGCAAGAATGTTCCGCTTCTTCAGTACCAAGACAGCCACAATTCCGAGGCATTCGGAGCGTTGCGAGGTCTTCTGATGCTTCATCGGACGTGTCGCCGACGCTGAATTCGCAATGCAGCATCGTAACAATGCCTTGCAACCCGTCGGCGTCGTCGCAAATCGCCGTTTCCATGCCATTTACGGACTGCACCATGGCGATGAGTTTTTTCAAAACATCTTCTCTAATGTCTTCGACGGTCTTGATTTTGGCTTCTAATTCGGTCAATTTTTTCAAAAAACCACCGTTTTTATTCAAATTTGTAGGGTTGCCCAAACAGTAAACGACTTCTTGCATTCCCCGAACGGCGTTTGACAGACTTTCAACTGAATTAGCCCCATCAAACACTTTTTTGACTTCGCAGTACAAGATATTGATCGCGTCAACGATGCTGTCCGTACTTTTTGAAACCAACCCAATTTGGGTTTTAAAGATGAGCAACTCCGATTCAAGCGTCTCGGTGAGTGCCACGGTTTGCGCCAAATTGTCCTGCCAATCGCGCAATTTAGCGGCCCATTGTGCGGCATTGTCATAAGTTGTTTGGGCTTTCAGCGCGTCCGCTTCGGCTATTTTTAGGGTATTTGTAGCGACGTCCAAATCGGCTTTCCAATCCTCCAGACAACCACTAACGACCATTTCATTAACTACTTCCATTGGATATTTTTTTTAATTTTTTGAATACGTAATCACTTGTTCGACAATAAATTATAGAGCTTTTACAAGATAAGGCAGCAATTTTCGCTTGGCTTTTTAAAGGCGGCGTAGCTGCTAAATCTCGGTAATACTGAAACTACTCACCACTTTTTTACGCGGTGTAACCGCGAAACAAGCAGTTTTGCGGTTACACCGCATGGAAAATTGAGCTTATGCGCTTAGTATTACCTAGATTTGGCAGCTACGCCGCAACCCCGAAGAAAAATCGGGACAGGCTCAATCCCAAAGCGAAAATTGCTGAAAATACTGAGGGGTGTCCCATTAGCATTAATCCCGAAGTGTAGGTTTCCCTTTGCGCCCATTGTCTTTTTTAGGTGCAACTTTGGCGGCGCGTGCACTGCCACTTTCAGGCTCTTCGTAATTTTTTTCCAGTTCGGCCCATACCTCTGCAATCGTTGCAGGGTCGAGGCAATCGCAAGCGGCATTGTCGCCTTCGCCCAAAAACGCGTCCGTTTTGTCCAAACCCATGCGTTCTACTGAGGGGTCTTTTGCGGCGAGTTTATTGACCATCAACGCCTTGCTCGCATCGCTCAATTCTTGTTGCGATTTTTTGACATCTTCGGTCGTTTTTTTGACGTTTTCGTCAATATTCTTCTTGAAATCTGCCGTTTTTTGAGACAATGCGTCGCTAAAACCTTTCAAAGATTCCGTATTTGCGAAGGTCAAAATTCCCGCAACATCCACCGCCGTATTAAACGCCGCGTTCGATTGATCCCGTGCTTTGTCGGCCATCTCCACCAATTTATTCATATCCTCAACGGTTAGTGTACGGTTGAGTGCGACGATTTGATCCCGATTTGTGGGGTCTTCAAAGGCGTCACCTGCTTCATAAGTCGCCATTTCGACTGCGTACAACTTGGCGCGCAGGTCTTTGACAGACTTCACCACATCGTCGAATTGTTTTTTCAATTCGCCGTTTTTGGTGTCCAATTTCTTGATTTTATCGCCAATCTGACCGCTTGTTGCCACGGCAGAAATCGCTTCGCAAAAGTCCAATGTGTTGTAAAAATTCAACACTTCTTGGCCTTTCATGTAGGCACAAATCTTATACTGTCGGTTGCTTTCCGAACTCTTTGTTTTGGTTTGTGCTGCGCTGAGTTCCGCTTGAACGGCGTTCAATTTTGGCGTCAACTCATTGGTTTTATAATCCAAAATGACCTGTTTTGTCGGCGAGGATTGTTGCTCATTACCTGTCATAATTTCTACCGATTTTCTGATGTTATTAAATAAATGGCGTTTCTCTAATTGGTTTCGGGCATTTTTAGACTCCTCAGTAGTGCATTTTATATATTTTCAGAATTAAAATTTTATTGCAATTAATTGATTTTAAATGAGTTCCAATCTGACGCGGGTTTCAAACCCGCGTCAGATTTTCTGAAAATATATAAAACGTACTACTCAGTATATTGAATTAAAAATTAAAAATTAGAAACGCACTTTTATCTAGCGTTATCTAATTTTTAGCGGAATCATCGGTTATTTATCGCATTGCGGCGTAGCTGCAAAATCTCGGTAATATAACGCACGAATACACGATTTTAAATGCGGTGTAACCGCAAACAAGCGGTTTCGCGGTTACACCGCGTAAAAAAATGGTGGTTTATTTAATATTACCGAGATTTTGCAGCTACGCCGCAGTGCGATAATTAACCGATTAATCTGATTCTTAATTTTTAATTCAATGTATCACGTTTCTTGCAACATCTTATGGCTGAAACGCAGGATAATAAATTCAGCAGGACGAACAACCGCCATCCCAATTTCGACTATCATGCGGCCTTCCAAAATGTCCATTTCGGTCATTGTTTCGTTCAGGCCAACCTTTACGTAAAAGGCTTGTTCGGGCGTTGCCCCCATGAGCGCACCGCCGCGCCATTGCAGCACGAGGAAGTTCTCAATCATGGATTGTGCGCGTTTCCACGTATTAAAATCGTTGGGTTCAAAGACGAATTCCCATGTCGCTTTTTTGACCGATTCTTCAACAAAATTGAAGTAGCGACGCACCGACACATACCGCCATTCGTTGTCGTTGCCGTCGAGCGTCCGTGCGCCCCACACCTTGATGCCGCGTCCCGTAAATGCCCGAATTGCGTTGATGGAACGGCCCGCATTGACATCCACATTTAAGTCTTCTTGTGCGCGGTCGGTGATGTCGCATGACAAGCCATTGACGGCAAAAAGCGATTCATTCGCAGGTGCTTTCCAAACGCCCCGCGCATTGTCCACCCGTGCGTAGATGCCCGCAATCGTGGCACTCGGCGGCAGATAGATGGAAAAAGCGTTGATTTCAAGGCGTGCATTGGCCTTTTCAGCATTATTGAGCTGTTGAAACGACATGTCACTGCCATTTTTACGCACTTTCACGGCGTTGTCGTCAAACTGATAATTGAAAGTTGAGCGGATATTTGGGAAATACGCCGCGCCATAACGCACTTGTTCGGGGTCGCCTTGCAAGCTATTTCGGAACGTATCAGCGGCTTCTTTGATGTCGGAATCCGTTTTGAGGCCGCGTCCCGAGTGCATGATGTCCATAATCACGAAGCGGTCTTTCAGTTCAACGCATTGATTCAACGCACTGCCGACGAGGCCGAAATACGTCCCAGAATCCATACTTTGCCCTTCGGGAAGCAGAATCAAGGTCGGTTCATCGTATTTTTTGAGCGTTTCCAAGGCTTTTTCAAAAGGTGCGCTTTCGGAAATGGTTTGCCCAAAATCAAGATAACCACCTACCGATGCGATGTAACAGGGGCCACCACCGTTTTGAAAATATTGCTGCATGGCATAATACATCGTGTGTTTCGATGGGCCTTTGCCGTCCGACCAGTCAAAATCCGCACTTAATCGGTTGACCCCTTTCACGGTTTCGATGGTGACAATAATGTTTTGTTCCTTTTGAGAACCGCCAAAATAGTCTTCATATTCAAGCATCGAACTGATGCGCGTCGGTACGCCCGTGACGTCTTCGCCGCGTTTTATGGCCTTTTCCGTGTGGCCAATAAAAGCGGGAATTGCGGTTTCTACGGAGGCTATCGAAGGTGGAAATTTGGCAATTTCTTCGATATAAACGCCCGGTGTTTTATAATTAGCCATAGTCTAAAACTGTTTTTCTTTGGACAGAAATTAAAAATTAGTTTCGAGTTTTGAGTTTTGAGTGGGTATGACACCTTAAAACTCGCCGCTTAAAACTCAAAAATTTACGGAATCATCGGCTTTATGTCTCAAAATACTGAGGGGGTGTCTTATTGCGGCGTAGCTGCAAAATCTTGGTAACAATTAAAGTAAAAACACTGTTTCCTAAGCGGTGTAACCGCTAAACCGCTTGTTTTGCGGTTACACCGCATTTAAAATCGGGTGTTTATAGGTTTTATTACCGAGATTTTGCAGCTCCGCCGCAATGAGACACTCCCTCAGTATTTTGCGACATAAAACCGATAATTCCGATAATTCATCTTAAAAAATAGTCGAACTGCTTATTAAATCGCCATTTCAAGTTATGGTTGAAGTCCTACCAACTCAAAACTCAAAACTTCTACCAGCCTGTTGTCAGCAGACGATAGCACACGTAGTGGTTTGCAACTACGAGAGAACGGTTATTTATAGTAGGAAATGGTTGTATTTTCACATTTTTAGGCATACAAAAGACCTAATCAAAGAGCAGCGCGCGGCTTTCTTTAAGTGAAAATAAACCAATAAAATAGCGGGATTATCAGAACTAGCACAGTGCGGCAGTACAGTAATAACACATAAAACAGTAATGGGAAATTGTCGGTAATAAACGACGTGTGTTAGAGAAGTTGGGTAGTTAACGCATCAGACAAAGGGTACAAATAAGTGGTATTAGTCAATCAAACATCTGGTTGAAAATAGAAATTAAACATCTGGTGTCGCATAAAATATCAAAAAACAAACGAATATATAAGAAGCAAAAAGTGCTGTTTTTTTATTTCATGGACAAATCTAAGAATTTGTGTTTGATAAAACAAAATTATTTGGCTATTTTTTTTTTTTTTTTTTGACGAATGAAAATTCAATAAAAAACGCATTTATTTTGGCATTTAATGACGTAAATACTGAGGGGGTCTAATTTTTTGATTCTAAATAAATTTTATTACAAAAAAATATTCGTTAAAAAAGCGACAACATGAAATTGAGTTTTATCCTTCTATTGAACATTTGGGCAAAAATATTACTTATCAAGGACTTGATAATTTTAGCGAGTTGATTCTCCTAGGAATGCGAAATAAATAAAAGCGTATTTTCATACACACTGTTTTTCGCTGCGCGAAAAAGGCGTGCGTGGAGAAAATCTATCGGAGGCAGCTTGTTTT
>JAYSRS010000111.1:0-2176 GCA_043720935.1 Saprospiraceae bacterium | reverse complement strand
TGGATTGATAACATTTGAGAAATTTTTTAAATTTCTTAAATGTGTGCAAACTGTAAAATGATAAATGAAACATCCCGAAATTTCCTAAATCTGACACCTCCTCAGTATTTTGCGACATAAAGCCGATAATTCCGAAAATAAAAGGCCGTGTGTATCTACGTAAAACAATAATTGGAATTATGGATAGTCTAGGCAAATTTCGCGTTTTGAGTTACGCGTTTTGAGCTGATTACCCGCCGACATCCGACATCCCAATCCGACATCTAATCGTTTTTAGTTTGTTTCAAAACCATAGAAATTACTAACAAAATTTTTCTTAGGCATTTGATAAATACCTACTTTTGGCATTTGATAAAATCTTTTCGCCCTTGTATTTCTATGAAAAAAATCATCCTCATTTACGGTCTTTTTCTCGCTCTTTTAAGCATTTTGCTTAAAACTACCGAATATTGGTTTTGGGTGAGACACAATGCTTTCGACATTTATGGGACTTTGATTGCCTTGATATTTCTCGGCGGCGGCTTGTGGCTTGGCAATCGTTTCAATCAAGAATCCAAGAAAAAAGGTGTCGAAAATTCTCAAAATGCCCCTTTCTCAAGTCAAAATACTGAGGGGGTCACTCCGATTTTTGACGAGCAAATTTTGAGCAATTTAGGCATCAGCAAACGGGAATTTGAGGTATTAGCCTTGTTGGGGAAAGGCATGAGCAACCAAGAAATCGCTGACGCTTTGTTTATTTCTCAAAATACGGTCAAAACGCATGCGTCGCGCTTGTTTGAAAAATTAGCCGTAAAAAATCGGACGCACGCCATCTTGAAAGCCAAGAAATTGGGTCTGTAGCGCGACCTTAAGGTCGTTTTACAGGCCCAATTCCTGTAAACTTTCGGATGATTTTTGCAAAATTCAAGCAAATCATTCAAAAGAATGACCCATTTTTACGTCAAAAGCCTTTGCTTTGGCCTTATTTTCAATTAAAATTCATGTGTTATGATGAAAAAAATAATTATAAAATACGGCCTCATTTCGGGGGCAATTGCCGCCGTCAACCTGTGTTTTGTTACGCTCGTTCTAAAATTTTACGGCTTTGATAGCAAAGGTTTTGAGTACTCCGCCTACGTTGGTTATTCTGTAATTATCCTCTCAATGGCGGTTATTTTTTTCGGTCTCAAAGCCTATCGAGATGTCGAAAATGACGGGCCAATGACGTTCATGCGTGGTTTGCTAATTGGTCTGGGCATCGCACTGCTGTCGTCGGTGTGTTATTCGTTGGTATGGTTGGTGGTTTATTACAATTTTCTCCCTAATTTTATGGAAGATTACGCCACGTTCTGCACCAATAGACTCAAAGAAAGTGGCGCAAGCACACTTGAATTGAGCAAAAACGAAGCAGAATTGCAACAATTTAAGGACTTGTACAAAACGCCGTTCGGTGTCTTCGCCGTCACGCTCATCGAGCCGTTGCCGATTGGCGTTTTAGGGGCCTTGGTTTCGGCGTCCATTTTAAAAAAGAAATAAAATTCACCTTGCGCGATGGGCCACTGATTTGGCTGATTTGGCTGATTTGGCTGATTTGGCTAATTTGGCTAATATACACTGATTTTTTTGTCATTCAGAGGGAAACTAAAAATCAGTGTAAATCAGTCGCATCTGCCCAATCAGTGGCCCATTGCTTTTTAAAACAGTAAAAAATCATGGCATCAAAAGCAGAATTACCGCAGGATTACATCGACGCGTTGCCCGACGACAAAAAGCCCGCGTTTTTAGCCCTCCGCGAAGCCCTTTTAGCGAACCTGCCGAAAGGCTACGAAGAAGCAATGAGTTACGGTATGTTGGGCTACATTGTCCCCCACTCTATTTACTCGAGTGGCTATCATTGCGCACCAAAATTGCCCTTACCCTTCATCGGTTTGGCGGCGCAAAAAAACTTTATTGCGGTGTATCACATGGGTTTATATGCCGATAAAGCGTTGTATGATTGGTTTACAACAGAATATGCCAAGCGTTGCACCACCAAATTGGACATGGGCAAAAGCTGTATTCGGTTCAAAAAAATGACAGATATTCCCGTTGATTTGATTGGTGAGTTGGCATCAAAAATGTCGGTCGCGGACTGGATTAAGGTGTATGAAACCAATTTCAAAAAGTAGAAACAGGTTTTTTAAAACGTAGAGACAAG
>JAYSRS010000110.1:0-18544 GCA_043720935.1 Saprospiraceae bacterium | reverse complement strand
ATTACAAGGAGTGTGGTTTTTGTTATACTTATTTTTGAAGGGCAGGTGTGTACAAACATTTTGCCATGAATTTAACATAACAACGAGCGGCCTCATGTAATAGTAAAGTGCAGTTTTTGTAATAGTAAAAAACGAAAAATCTTGACCCTATAAAAATTGATTTCACATTTTGTGCGTGTGTTATGCGTATTAGATTTTATAAAGTATTGATAATCAAATATTTGTAAATAAATTGAATATACATTTATTAAATTTTCATTTTCGGACTAGCGGCAAATTTTACTTGAAGTGTGGTTTTTGTAATACTAAAGTGTGGTTTTTGTTACCATAACAACGATTCAGTCATTGTTATAGCAAAAAAGTGTGGTTTTTGTTATGTTAAAGTGTGGTTTTTGTTATACTTAACCTTTATAACTAAATGATAATCAATGAGTTATGAAGGTCTCTAAACTAACTAAACCTTTTAAACTTTTTTAAACACTACTGTTGTTGCGGTTTTTTCAAAATTTTGAAAGTCCAAAAATGAGGTATAAAATTCAAGGCACTATAAAGTGTGGTTTGTGTTATATTTGTTCAAAAATTTTTAGGTTCAAGGCTTTCACTATTTTAAATCATAAAAATACGCGCATTACGTAAATTTAAGTAAAAAAACTCAAATTTACGTAATGCGCGTATTTTTTTACGCTATTTCTTAAGAATCAAAAAAACTCGAAAATGTTTGCCTTGCTTTTTTTTGATTTTAAGCGCAATAAATTTCAAAGATTGACACAACGTCGAGAAATGCCTTTTTTTCGATTCTAAAAAAAATATTTAAAGAAATTTCGCGCAACGACTTACTTCCATTTCGTGTGTTTTGCTAAAATGTCTCGTTTTGTTACGTAAATTAAAGTATAAATAATTAAAATTACTTTTTTTTATGTAAATTTACATAAAATTACGTTTTATACTGAGGGGGTGTTGTTCCGATTTTTGAAATATTGTTTGGCCAACATCAAGAAAAACCCTTTGACTGTTTGACCGGTGTCGTCAATTTCGGCCTCAATGCGCTCGTACAAATCCAACGGAAAATCCATGTTGATGCGTTTCACCGACGAACCGTCGGCAATCAGTTTCACCGAACCACCTTCATTCGGGTCGCCTTTCGCGGGCCGACCGCGTTTTTCAATTTTGGGTTTTGCGGCTTTTTTCGCGGCAAGATACTGAGGGGGTGCTTCCGTTTCTTCTTCGACAGCCGTCTCGCTCACGAGGGTTGGTTCGGATATCGGTGGCGCGATGACTGTGGGCATGGCAACTGTGAGTTTTGACGCTTCTTGCAACAGTCGGAGGGCTTGCTCCTGTCCTGCTGCCGTTGAGGTATCGAGTGTACGGGTGAGTTGTTTTTTAGCCATTACTTATATTTATGTACTTTTGTTTAAAAATGATTATTTTTGTTTTAATTTACGTAAAATTATTTATTTTTATACATCGTGTATCGTGTGTGTGTTGTCACGGTGTCGTCACGGGTTTTGTCATTCAGAAGGAATCTCTATTTTGTGGGCACTTTGTGGGCACTAAAATATCACACAAAATAGAGATTCCTTCTGAATGACAAAACACACGAGGCACAATAACGTTTACGCAAAAATACGTTATTTTGTTTTATTTTGCTTATTTCTATGTAATTTTACGTAAAATAATGTAAAAATAAGCAAACCTAGTTTTGAGTGATTGAATGTGCATTCGCAGACACCCCTCAGTATTTTTACGCAAAAATACGTTATTTTGTTTTATTTTGCTTATTTTTAAATATTTTTGCGTAAAAATACGTAAAAATAAGTAATCAATGATTTTGAGAGTTGATTGTCCGATTATAGCCACCTCAGTATTTTGTCTAATTTTTACTTATTTTCCGATAACTTTGGAAATCTCAATTACCTCTACTTACCACCAAACAACGTCGTCATTGCGAGGCATCCTTTATCCCCTCGAAAAGGGACTTTTACTTTGAATGACGCTAAAAGTGGCTAATATTTCGAGCGCGTCATTAGTAGGAGGCACGACGAAGCAATGACAAGGTTATTCGACTGAAAATTGAGGTAAATTGAGATTTCCAAAGTTATCATTTTTTCAGTAAAAATAATTAATTTTACTTAAAAATAATTATTTAAACATTAAATTGCGTAAAATTACATAAAAATGTGTAAAATATGATAGCTGCGACCCGAAGGTCACGCTACGTACTTTGTACTTTTACAAATATTTTTTCATTAAGCCTTCCAACTCATCAACGAGGGCGGCCATTTCCAACTTCGCTTTTTTATCCTTATATTCGACAACACTCATACCTTGAATGCTTGTTTCTTGATACGCGACGCGTTCGGCGAGGTAATTTTTGAGGATAGGCACATCAAATTCGCCTAATGCTTGCCGTACTTCTCGCCCAATGTTCGTGTTTTCGGAAAAACGGTTCAGCAAAATGAAGGCTTCGAGGTCTTCTTTTAGGGTTTTGACACGTTTATAGTGTTGCATAAACTGCTCGAAGGCCCAAAAATCGTAGCCACTCGGCGAAATCGGCACGATGACCATATCGCTCGCCAAAATCGTCCGACTCGCCAATTCTGACAACTGCGGCGTCCCGTCAATCACCACAACTTGATAATCTTTATTTAGGGCTTCAACTTCTTTGTTCAGTTTTTCGCCAACAGCAAACACGGGTACGCGTATCGCCTCGTCGTCGCGTTGACCCGACCAACGGACGGAAGAGGTTTGTTGCAAATCGGTGTCCACGATGCACACCTTATAATTGCGCTGTGCCAAAGCGACGGCCAAGTTGACGGAAACGGTTGTTTTGCCGACGCCGCCTTTCAGATTAGTAATGGAAATAACCATAAGTTGGTACGTATTTTTACGTAAAATTAAGTAATTTTAATTTTAATTAATTATTTAAACGCAAAATTATGTATTATTTTTGAGTTTCACACAGAGTTCGCAAGGTTCACAGAGTTTTTTTTAGTTCAAAAGGCATAAATACTGAGGGGTGTGTTTTTCGATTAAAAATCTCGGAAACAGCCGACATTGCGGGAGTGTGTTATGAAAAATGTAACTATAAAAAGAGATTGTTAAAGGGTAAACTGAGTAGCTAGAAGAGAGATTGTGTATCCAGCAATTTCCGTCTTAGGATTTTAACTTGCATAATGACGGTCACATTTCTTTCGTAACACCGTGTTTTGACGGCACAAATGGGGTGTACTTTGGCGTCATTGAACACAATAAATCATATTAACGGCATGTCGTTACAAAAAGGTCTTCTTCCAAAACGGCACAAAGGCACAAGACTTTACCCTCAACGATGGTTATGTTCTGACAAATTCGCCTTCGCTTGGCCAAAAGCCAAAAGGTAGAAAGTGGGTGCTATTTGCGGGAAATGTCGGATAAATGCTTAAAAGTGACAGTTGTGCTAACATTTGCGAAATCTTGAAGATTGCGTAAATGTCATACCAACCCGATATTCAAAACGCTGTACTTAAAACAAAAAACTTAACTGAATTATCGGTTTTATGTCGCAAACCAATTTTTAAGTAAAAAATGATGTTTTTGCGGCAAAAGATTTAGGAAATTTGCAAAATTTCCTAAATCTGACACCCCCTCAGTATTTTGCGACATAAAGCCGATAATTCCGAAACTTAAATAATGGCGTTAGTGTCATACCTATTCAAAACCTAAAAGTAAGTAAGAAAAAGTAAATACGGAATCTCAATTTTTTAATCATTACAATTACAGATAAATACAAATTCATAATGAGAAGAACTTTAACCTACGTCTGGAGTTTGCTTTGCCTTTGTTTTTTAAGCACAGCGGCAATGGCGCAGAATGGACAGTATGATGTTCGGTTTGCTGTCAAGAATTTTGATTGCGCGACCAACAAAGTGACCATTCAGGTTCAGGTGAAGGCCCACGATGCAGCCCATATATTCTTGATGGGTGATGCCAACTATCGTTTCGACTACGACCCACGCGTGATTAGTAATCCCGTCATCATCAGTCAAGAAAACTTTTCCAATCAAGTGCCATCAAGCAATTTTAACTACAATGCACAGACATTGCAAGGCTCATCGGCGGGTTTAACCCTCGGAACGGTCTCCCTCAATAACATTTATGGCGGTGGTGGCAATGCCGCCAAACTCGTCACGGCAGACTGGACAACCGTTTCTTGTATCCGTTTTGACGTACAAGACGCTACAAAATGTATGGATCTTATTTGGCATGACAACAACCGTTTTCCAATTACGGGCATGAACGAAGTTGTGTTGTTAGGCGGTGGTAACTACGATTTGTACGTTGTCAATGCGGGTGGTATATTTGGTAATTACAGCCAATGCATTCTCTCTGTATGTAATAGCATTTTAGCGCAAAATGACGTAAATACAACGTTAAAGAACAGTGCTGTTTCGGGTAATTTGTTGACAAACGACATCAGCGCATCGGTTATGACGGCCACAACAACGGCCATCACAGCACCTACGCGGGGCATTTTGACGATTGCCGCAAACGGTGCTTACAATTATATACCCACCGCGAATTTCGTTGGTCAAGACTCAGCACAATACCGCGTTTGCAACCTTGAAGGTTTATGCGACACGGCTTGGTTGTACCTAAACGTAATAGATGCACCCGTCGGTGGCGTCAGCAGCGCGCCGATTGCTCAAAACGACAACGGTACTGCACCGATGAATACGCCGATAACAGGCAATGTTCTAGGCAATGACCTTGACCTAGAGCGCGGTGTATTGACTGTTAATTTAACACCTTTGACAAGCCCAACAAACGGTACACTTGTCTTGAATACAAACGGTACATTTACTTATACACCTAATGATAGCTTTGTCGGCCAAGACACGTTCCGTTATGTCGTTTGCGACAACGGCGTACCGTCTTTGTGCAACACGGCGTCGGTGTTTTTGACAGTAACAACGCCTAAATCGAGTATAATTACCAATTTATTACCTACACCAACGGACGATAGTTATTTAACATACATCAATATGACCGTAACAGGCAATTTAAAGAGTAATGACAGCGACCCAAATGCGGGTCAGACTTTGATATATACCACAACACCCGCCGTTGCGCCGATGCACGGTACAGTGACAATCAATGCCGACGGTACATTTAGTTATGTGCCAACGACGGGCTACACAGGCCCAGATTATTTTGTTTACACGGTTTGCGACAACGGTGCACCTGTTTTATGCACAAATGCAACGGCTAACCTTGTTGTCACGACTGCACCGAATCAAAAACCAGTTGTAACGGTGACGCCACAAATTATTAGTGAAGACACGTCTAAAACGTTCTGTTTGCCAATTGTTGACCCGAACACAACAGATACGCATACCGTATCGGCTTGTACACCGTCAATAACGGGTGGAACGGCAACGGCAGTTGTGGACAACATCGCGCATACATTGTGCGTGACTTACAAATCAGCACCGAACTACAACGGTCAAGACACAGTTTGCTTTATTGTTTGCAACAACGGCATCCCGTCGAAATGCGATACTGCTAAAATTCCAATTACGGTAACGCCAGTAAACGACAAGCCTTTTGTTCCAGACGTAACGGCCACAACGCCGAACACAATGCCTGTGACTGTATGCGCGCCGATTACGGATGTTGATGTGACAAATACCCACACGATGACGCTTTGCGGCGCACCAACTATGGGGTCAATCAGCACGGTACTGAACAACGTGACACATCAATTGTGCGTCACTTACACGCCGACGCTAGGTTCAGTTGGTAAAGACAGCGTTTGTATCATCGTTTGCGATAGCGGCTCACCAAGCCTTTGCGATACAGCAACGGTTTACTTTACCATCTATGATTTCTCTTGCGTGACGATGAATTTGAAAGTCTTGTTGGAAGGTTCGTTGTATCAATCGGCTACGGCAGGTGTGATGCGGACGACTTTGAACGAGCGCGGTTTGCTTCCAGGCCAAACGCCAATCGGGCAATTCGCTATCGCCACACCAGCAGGTCATCCCTACAAAGGCTTGCCTTGGAACGTAGCGGACACAACAGGCAATTCAATGACAACTTACGCGCCCGACGTAACGGATTGGGTATTGGTTTCTTTGAGAACCGACAATGTAATGGCAACAAACGTGGTACGTGTTCCAGCTTTATTGTTGAAAGACGGTACAGTTCAGTTTGTCAATCCATGTTTCTCAATTGCCGACGGCAGCTACTACATCGTTGTTGAACACCGCAACCACATGGGCGCGATGTCGCCAACACCAGTAGCAGTAACGAATGGTGTGATTAACTTCGACTTCACAACGAGTAATTCATTATTAACCACAAACGTCAACAATCCACCTGCCTTCGGACAACGTTTGGTAGGTGCTAAGTGGGCTTTACACGCGGGTGATGGTTTGAAAAACACGCAAACCACAAACTTCGATATTAACTTCAATGACTCGGTTCTTTGGAAATCAGAATCGGGTATCTTTGACCAATATCGTTTTGGTGACTTTGATATGAATGCAGACGTTAACTTCCAAGACCAAGTGTTGTGGAAAGGCAATAACGGTAAGTATTCGGTAATACCACATTAATTGTCTGGTTGAAAGTTTTTAGTTTGAAGGCCCCTCAGTAATTTTAGCTTTTGAGCAAGAGGATTGAGAACAACCAACCGCTACCCAATCTAGCGGCCTTCAAACTAAAAACCACCAACCACCAACTTCCAACTTCCAACTTCCAACTAAAACATTCGATAGGTTATTTTTTTTAAATGGTTATTAATTTAAGTATCGGCGGACAATTACGGGTAAAGCGATTGTACGAACTAAGCATCAAGAGTTATTACATATATCAATGACTAATGCTTAAACAGTTAAACACAATAGATTTAGTTGCTCAATTGTCTTGATTCAGTAACTGCCGCCGATTTTTTAAGGAGAGAGAAAGAGAGTAGGAGAGAGGCGTCACAATAAAACAATAACGCGACTTTGCATATTATTCCATCGACAAGTTCACAACCTCGCCAACGTTAAACGCGCCATTACTCATTAACCATTGTCCATTATCCATTACTTCTGCGGTTTCACCCAATCTGCCAATTTCAATTCAAACGAACCTGCCCATCGCTCAATGATTTTGAACTCTGCCGCCGTTGGCAAACGGTTGCATTTGCCACGAGCTTGGACGATTTGACGGGTGCGGTTGTTAATTTCAAGCGTCAACAAACGGTTGAAAGCACCACCCGTGATGCGCGTCGTAAAGCTCCAAATTGACAATTTGCCCGGTGAGCAGCGATAGCCGTAAGAATAGACGCAATGCCGCATTTCAGTCCCTTCATTGGCCAAACTTTGGCGACTTGTAATCTGCTGAATGTGGTAATTTGTCTTTTGATTGACCCCCTCAGTATATTGAAAATCGGGGATGTCAAAACGCGTCCATTTTTCAGGGCGATTCATTAATTAAAATAATTGTCATTATGGATAGACACGGCGTAAATACACATGCCTTGTCCTGAAATTAGTTGACCACGCAAAGTGGTTACAATGTTCAACCTTCCAAGGGTTACAAACCCTTAGAAGGTTGAGCCTTAATGACGTTTAACAACTCCAACCCTAAATCGCATACCGCGTTATCGTTCCTTTTTCACCCAAAGTAGCGAATTCCTGCCGATTATTCGTTGCTAAAATAGCCACCACTTTTTGAGTTTCATGGGCGTAGTTTTTTGAAAGAAAAGCCATATCATCTCGAATGTCATAAACGGCCAAAGCGTGTAAACCCATGACAACCAATGTATTATCATTAATAAATTTCAAATCCATAGGTTGAATATCTGCTGCAAAAAAATCAACGTCTCTAACGGTTTGCTGTTCAAAGTCGGGTTGAATCAATAAGCAGCCTGAACTCGGTGTAATGATGGCCATGCAATAGCGAGGCGATTCTGACGGCATCGCCATCTTAATCACATAATCTTCTTCCAAATGCAATTCCCGCGTTAGATGCGTATCGGGCGCGATGCTAAAAATGATGTTTAGTTTATAAGAAAAGAACTGCTTATGTCGGTGAAACATCTCGGCCATCTGAATGGGTCTTGTATCGGCGAACGGTGGCGAAAAAGTGTAAGGCTGTGATGTTTCTGGTAGCCCAACTTTCGACAAATAAGCCATTTCAAGCGTATCTAAGCGGTCAATTAACGTCGCAACGCCGCCATCATGCAACAAAATACCCGCAAAGGCTTCATCATGAAGTTTGATAACAAAATGCGTATTTCCAACCATCAATTGGCTATCGAAATACTTGTTTTTCTCCAATTTTTTTGTGGGTAAATGCGCTGTTGTTTCCATTCGAATGATGATGTCTTCACAAGCGTATTGATTCACCAAAAAGCGACAATTTGGCTCTTCTTCAAAAACGTGTGGCCATGAATGATACTCAAAATTGCCGTACCAATTGCCCCGTGCCAAGTGTAATTGATTGTTTTTCAACCCCAAAGCGATGTATTGATTGCGGTGACAAGTTGCGGCAAGCCATTTTATGGTGTTGTCGAGTTGAAACGACGGCGGTACTGAGGGGTCTATTTTTATCGGTTTGAAATGCCGTTTGAAGGTATTTAAATCTGAATGTATCAAGCGGTCGTCGGGCAAAAACTTTTTGAGTTGGTGCAAAGCGGCAACATTGCCTGCGGCCACATCATCGGCGAGTATGTCGTAAGCAATATTGCGGGTCGTTTGTCGGAAATCTTCGGCTTCATTGCCCTTCACCATGTCGCCCAAAATGCCTAGCAAAACGGTTCGTTTATGGGTCGGCGTTTGGTGGTCATAGACCGATTGCACGGCTTCGGGGAGCGTATCGGGCGCGTTGTTTTTAGTTTTATCGAAGTATTGTTGCAAGCATTTTTCTGCTTGATTCGATTGCGACCATCCCCTCAGTAAAGTGGCCATAGCGCGGTCGTTTTCCTTCAATTTATCGCTTTCGATGCGCGCCATTTCCATAAAATCTGACCGCTCGGCGTGTGTTTCGATACTCGCTTCGTAATAGCGTTTAGCCTTAACGGGCTGCTCAATTTTTTCATACAAATCACCCACTTTTTCGTAGGATTTTAGTTCATCATACAGTTCAATCGCTTGCGTAATCAATCCACCGCGCTCTAAACACGACGCGGCGGCGGGTATGTTTTTCAAGTGTTCTTTGTACAAAACCGCCGCTTCTCGATAGCATTTACCCTTTTCCAAAACTTGCGCTGCCGATTGAAAATCTCCTAGTAAATTGGCATAAACGTAGGCCGCTTTTTTGTAATCGCCCCGCGCAATCGCCGCCTCTGCCGCCTTTCGGTATCGGTCTTGAAGCGTATAAAAATGGTCGCCCGCGTCCCAATTATCCACTCTGCCGCCACCGCCCAAATTGCCTAAATTAAAATCCGTTGACCGTCGTCCCAAAGCACTCGACGGCGGTGCTTCGCCACGGTTGAAATACGGATTATTCAAGGGCAAAGCGTATTTTAACGCCTCATTTGGGTCTTTATCGAACAGTTTTAAGAGACGATTGAGTTCATCGTTGCGCTTTTGTTCAAGGTCATTGAGCTGCGTTTGTAGCCAATTTTGGAACTGTTGCCCCAACGAAAGCTCGCCAGAATTGCCAGAGTTTCCATAATTACCCCCCTCAGTATTTGGGAACATTTCGCCCAATTTATCCAATGCCGAAAGGCCGCCTTTCAGCAAACCGCGTTTCATATCGTCTAACAATTTTTCCAATTCAGTCGGTTCTTCGGCGTCTTTTGGCATGTCAGACAAGGGTTTTCGGTCAACTGTATCGTTAATTGCCGTCAAAACATCTTGAAAACTAACGGGTTTCATCAAAATATCCGTCAAAGGCGGCCGAAACGGCATGCCTGTTTCGGCGTGATGCCATTCGGTTTCTGACGGATTGCCCAATTGAATGAGGCGCGTAAAATCAATTTTATCCGTCTTTTTGAAGCCCACAAAACCGATGTGCGGATGAAAAACCTGCACATCCCAAATCAACAATCGTTTAAATTCAGCGGCGTTTGCCTGCGGAAACAGTTGCGTACTGAGGGGTATGTACAAACCTTCGGACACGCACGCGTAAGGCGATTTAAGTTGTTCAAAATCAACGTTTTGTGCTTTTTTGAACACGACAAAAAGACCCGCCGCTTGCAGGGATTGCGCCGACTCGGGCAGCAAATACCCGTCAATTGTCGTAGCGGGAACGCCTAAACGGCTCAATTCAGCCAACCAATTATGAGCAGAATTGCCGCTCAAAAAGGCCGCTTGTGGCATGCCATACTGAGGGGTCGGCTGCGTTGTTTCTTGAAGTGTTAGTACCATTTTTTAAGATTATTGATGGCCATTTTGAAGACTAAAACGGCAAACCGTGCCCCGCTTCTTTCAGCATTCCTTGAATAAAAGGGCGAATATATTTGTCATAAAACATTTGACCCGTCAGTAATTTTTTATCTATCAATTGCCGCGACGCTTGCGGCATAAAATAGACGCTGCCCGTATAAAATCCATCAGCTGACCAACACGCACACGCCTTGCCAGCGACCAGAACTATTGTAATTTCAGGGATATACGCATTGTGACTTTTGAGATGTAAAAAACCACGCGAATCTAACATCGCCACGCTGCCGCAATCCCATGTGACTTTATAGAACTTAATTTGTTGATTCGACGGCATCGCTTTTACTTCAAATTTATCTTTAAAAAGCCGCTTTTCGGCTTCATTCGCCCGCATATTCATTGGCAAATTAGCCGTATCTATTAAGGCTATGTGACCGTTTGTGTTCACACCTAAATAATAATTTTCAAACGACAAACAGTCTTTCGGATTGATAAAAATCAGCTTCAAACGCTGCAAAATGCTGTGGCCTGTGTTGATAAATCGGCGGTTGTAAGTCACACCATGTCGTTGCTTGAAATGGTTAGATTCGTCAACGTTCACCTTTTCATGGAAGGACACACTAGCCAACGTTTTTATGTCTGTCACTTCAATTTTAAAGACTCTTTCCGTAAAAAAAATGTAAAAAGCACCATCCATGAAGGCAATCCGATTTATAGGTTGGTTAACGCGTGGAAAATCCTGTACCCTCACTTGCAATGTATAGATATCTATTTGATAAAACTTAGATAAACTACCGTCTTTTTTATAAACTGCAATACAAAAACAATTGTAAGCAATTGCATACCCCATTTCATAGTTCCCTTCTTCAATAAATAACATCAATTCAACCGCCCCTTTATCACGGTCTTTAAACCACAAAACCCGTTGCGTTTTTGTAATTACTAAGACGCCGACGCCTTCAACGTGTAGATTATTTTGATTGTCTAACTGTAAATTAACGGGCGGAAACAACAACGGCGTCGGGTCGTGATAAATAAAAGACGGCATTTCGTTGTCGGCCAATTCTCTTAGTTTTTTATCAGAATTCGCCGTTTTCATGTACTTGTCAGTAGGAAAAAGCAACGTTTCAAGGTCAAACTTGGCCGTACTGACCAATTTACTTTGCCCATTTCTGAACTCAAAAAACTGTATCTCCCCTACCCGATTGACGACAATCAAAAACCGCAAATATGGCTTTTGTTGGTTGAACGATGCCTTAAAATTGGGATGCGACATAGCCTCTTCATCGCTGATAAAAATGTAATCTATCGTCTCCGTTTTAGGGGCTTGTTTCATAAAATCGGCCAACGCCAAACCGCAATGCAAAGCAGGTGACAGATGATTTAAGGCTTCCAAAACGCCTTTTTTGGTCGAAATACTGAGGGGGTCAAACGTAACGCCTTTCAAGGCAAAAACGTTGATTTCCGTCGTTTGTGTCTTGTTTTCGGCCAAAGCCAAGGCCGCAGATAAGACAAACGGTCTGGGCATTCCCCACATTTTGAGCGTTGTGTCCAACAAAATAACGCGTTCTCTATCGGGTTTTGCGGGGGGCATTTCGCGGCGCAAATATAAGGCTTCATTGTTCACCAAACGCGCCGTTAGTAGGTCGTCTTCTTGTGCCAATTCACTCAACAACAGCTTGTCATAATTGCCTTTATTTGTAATATCAGACACGCCGCCCAAGGGCAAATCACTCGCGCCTTGTACGTGTATCGGCACATTTAAAGCTGCAATAACCGATAAAGTCAGTTCAGCCAACCCCGCCGTTTTTTCATCAGCCGCCAATTCTTCCAAAATAGGGAGGGGGTCGGTTTCTTCCGTTTTTTCTTCTTTTGGCAAGTCAATCGGCGGCGGCAAAGTGTCTAAACCCGTCCGAATTTTGGTGTCCAAACTATCCACATCGGGATAGCGTAGTGCCAACGCATAAAGTGCCAATAAATCCGCTTTTAGATAATCAAAACTCAAATACGTTGACTTTGTTCCTATGTCTTTGTCGAGCCTTCCCGAAGCAAATTCGCCCATAAAAGCGATGAGTGAGTGCGGTTTAAAAACGTTTAAATCATCCCCAAAAAGTTGTTTTATCAATAAAATCTTACCTTTTTCCTTGCGTAAATCCGCGTCTAGGGTGTTTATTCTACTTAAAAAGTTAAAAATTTCACCAAGGACATTTAACAACTCATGGCTATCTTTAACATCCACAAATCCTTCCAATATTTCATACAAAAAAGCACCCTGTTCAATCTTTGATAAATCCTCTCGACAAGCCGCTAATACCAACAGCACCGCGCCCAAACGTTTAGGTTCGCAGGTAAGAGACACTTCTTTAAGAATCGCCGTCAATTCATCCCGATAGGCGATTGTTACACCATCGTGCCATTCGATGACGTTCATGTCTTTCGACCAACGCCAAAAATAACCTTCGGACGGGGTGAAATATTGACGGGCTTTGGTACTTATATCAAGCATAATAGTTAGTGGATAATGGTCAATAGATAATATGTCATAATGCCCCGTAAATACACACGGCCGTGTGTATTTACGGGCAATCGTTAAAAAATCACTTCGCCATACATCCCAATTTTCAAACTGCCATCGTTTGGCCCGCTGATTTTTATAGCATAAACAAGGTTTGCCCGTTCGTCTTTTGTCTGAATTGTTTTGGGGGTAAACTCTGCTTTTGACGAAATCCATGTGATTGTTCCCGCCACTTCACGGCTTTTATCTGCGCCATCGTCGAGCCTAATTCTGACTTTTTGACCAATTTTCACTTGTCCCAATTGACTGCCTTGCACATAAGCGCGCAGGGTCATTTCGCGCATATCGGCAATTTTGTAGAGGGCTTTTCCCGCCATTGTTATTTCGCCAACTTCGGCGTATTTTGTCAAAATTGTTCCCGACAAGGGGTTCGTGACGCGGGTGCGGGCGATTTGGTCGTCGAGTTGTTTCAAACGTTTCTCCAACGGTAGTTTTTCGCTTGAAATACCCCGATTTTGGATAGAAACAACGTCTTTTTGCGTTTGAGATTGACGTTCCAAGACCTTGATTTGGCTTTCGGCGGCGTCAATTTGACGACTTAAAACGCTGATTTGACCCGTAATATCGTCCAATTGTTTGGGCGTTGCGGCGTCGGCTTTGACGAGATTTTCAAAGCGTTTTTGCTCTTTTTGCAGCACAACGAGTTGCTGTTTTTGCACCGCAATTTGGTTGCGTTGTACATTGATTTGCTCCGCAAAAACTTGAACTTGCGGCGTCGCATCATTCGATTTTTCGCCGATTGCAGTCATGGATGCCGCAATTTGCTCTTTTTGGAGTTCGATACTGAGGGGGTCAATTGTCGCTACAATTTTACCAACGCCCACGGTGTCACCTTCCTTGACAGTAAAAGTCAAAATTTTGCCCGTCGCTTCGGACGAGACGATGATTTCAGTCGCTTCAAATGTGCCGACGGCATCGAATTTTGGCGTTTCCGTTTTGCAAGCGACAAGGCTCGATGTTAAAATGAGACCCCTCAGTATATAACGTGTATTTTTCATTTTTTTTGACAAATTTTTATCTTAAAACATTGACTTGTAATTAGTTAGGCGTTGTGTATTTTGTCATTCAGCAATTTCCGCTTTGACTTTTTCGTTGCGGCGTAGCTGCAAAATCTTGGTAATATTCGACTCAAAAGCTGATTTTTCTAAGCGGTGTAACCGCAAAACCACTTGTTTTGCGGTTACACCGCCTTTAAAATTGTGGGTTTGTTTATTTTATTACCGAGATTGGACAGCTACGCCGCCGTGAAAATCCCAAAGCGGAAATTGCTGTTTGTCATTCAGAAGGAAACTCTATTTTGTGTATCATAAACGTACTAGACGATAGCGTTTCCTTCTGAATGACAAAATATTAGGCGTTCCACAAGGCGGTGTGCGTCCAAAACCGACATCTTGACATCCGAAATCCGACATCAGTTTGTTGTTGTTTTCAAATTTATTTGCGCCAAAAGCAACTGCAATTGGTGCAAGTCTAGGTTCAAACGGGCTTGGCTTTCGGCGTTGAGTTCAATCAAATAATCGTTTGTGGTGAGCGTACCGTTTTCTACTTGGGCGGTCGCGGATTCCTTGATTTTTCCGCGAAGCGCGACAATTTGACGGTCAGATTCAATCAAGGCTTGCCATTTTTGAATGTCTGCCGATTGTTGTTCTATCACGCTTTTGGTATTCAATAAAAATACATCGCGTTGTAAATCAATCACTTGTGCGCCATTTCGGATTTGTTGCAAATCATTTTTCAATGTTTTAGAATAAAAATCCGTCAAATTCCACTTGAACGCCACCCCCGCGAGGGCATACGGGCGAAACTCATTTTTCAAAAAATTCAAGCCAGGCCGACCATAACCCGCCGTACCGAAAGCCATGATTCTAGGAAAATTTTTGAGCGCATTTATCTCTAATTGCCTGTCAATCAATGATTTTTGAAGGTCAAATAGTTTTAATTCGGGACGGTCAATTTGTAAACCAATGATGTCCCCCTCTTGCTTCGTATCTCGCAATGACGGACGCTCAAAAAGCGTATTTTCGCTCAAAGATTTACCTGTCAACAAGCCCAACATCCGCACCGCCGCCGAACGCGCTGAACGGAGTTCCGTCAGCCGTTGTTCGGCCTTCAAATCTTCCACTTGAAGGGTTTGCACATCGCGTTTTAGAGCCACGCCACTTGCCACAGCTGCCTCTGTTTTCTTCATGCGTGCCGCCAAATCTTTTTTCAAAATTTGGATAATATCAACGTGTGCATCTGCTTGTAACACATTGAAATACAACGCATTAACACGTTCTTTGAGTCGCGCAAGCTCCACCTCGACGCGCTGATTTTCGACCGCACCGTTGGCTTCCAATACCTTTCTTTGCAGGGCAATCACGCCGCCATCCCAGATAATTTGTTTGACATCCAACGTCGCTTTGTACTGGTCTTTACTGAGGGGTGTCGGCCCTTTGACGTTAGGAATATCCAACGAAAAAGTAGTCACTTCTGATTGATAACTGCCCTGCGCGTTGAGTTCGATTTGCGGCAGTAAATTTTTCTCTAACGTATTGATAATCAATGCGGTATTCTGTTTTATCAGTCCGCGTTGCTTCGCAATTGGATAATTGTCAGATGCCCAATTATAGCACGCATCAAGTGTTATTTTGTCTGTATTTTGGGCTGTCAGCGAGGTCGCCCCCAAGAGCATAAAAAAGATAAACTGCTTCATTTTATATAATTTCAACTAATTGATTTAACTTTTTGGTTGATTTAAGAAGGTAGCAACGGAGCTTGCTGCGTAAGGCATTGATTTAGCGACTAGCAATATTTATGAAATCTTAAAGATTTCGTAAATGTCCCGTCAATCACGTCGCACCGCCTCGTGAGCGTGCTGACGGAGCAAGCTCCGTTGCTACCTTCTTTACTACGCCTTCAACGCCGCATGAACAAAAAGACTCACTTGTTCCTTTCGTTGACTTAAAAAAAACGCGTAATCTTCATCCGTAATTTTCATTACACTTTGAATCATTGGCTGCGCCAAAAAAGGAAAAATAGATAAGGCAATAATATTAATAATTAAATGCATGGGATTGACTTGTTTTATCGTTCCCGCTTGCATTTCTTGCGTCAGTTTTATACCAAAATTTTGCATTTTTGAGAAATTTTGCGTATGATTCAAGAGGTTTTTCATACGTTCGGGGTCTTTTGTCAGTTCTGAAATCAAGAACAGAGGTACTTGTGGATTTTCCGCAACGAAGTCAATATAACAATGAATAATTCTATCTAAAATGACGACAATCGGTAAATCTTGTTCCACAATAGCCGTCAAATCGGGGATAATTTTCTCTCCTAAGCTGTCAAAAACGGTTTCAAAAAGCCGTTCTTTATCCCCAAAATAATAGTGCAACATGGCTTTGTTGATGCCTGCTTCGTTCGCAATGTCTTGCGTCCGTGCGCCGTCGAGGCCCCTCAGTAAAAAGACCTTTTTGGCGGCTTCGAGTATCTTTTGCTCGGTTGATAATTCTAATATTGCTGTCATGAATAATCTTTTTTCTACTTTTGATGGGGCAAAATTAGGGCGGTTTTTGAATTGTCAAAATTTTTGACTAAAAAGTTTAACTATTTGGTTAATGGAAATTAAACACATATACATGTTTAACGCCCAAACAAGACGGGAACGTTCTCGCTGACGTGGCTTACGGGTTGCGAAGTTGCGTTTAGTTTTGCTAAAATTTTTTTAGATTCCAGCGTCGCCGACATTTTAAACAATATATTCAATATACCCCCCTCAGTATTTTCATCATTTTTCACTAAAAACAACGGCAACAATGTATAAAATCAAGCAAAATCTCTGTTTTTTACTCTTATTTTTTCTAGGATTTACCCTAAACGCGCAAGTCAAATCTGCCGACAATGGCGACGGGACGTTTACAAATCCCATCATTCACGCCGATTATTCTGACCCCGATGTGATTCGGGTAGGCGATGATTATTACCTCGTGGCGTCTAGTTTTACGAACATTCCTGCGTTGCCGATTCTGCATTCAAAGGATTTGGTAAATTGGACACTCATCAATCATGCGGTGAAAAAACAGCCGCCGTTTGATTTTCACGACAAAGCACGGCATGGCGGCGGCGTGTGGGCACCTGCTATCCGTTTTCACGACAATACGTTCTATATCTATTATCCAGACCCCGATTTTGGGATTTATCGAGTCGAAACCAAAGACCCGCGTGGCGATTGGTCTGAGCCGATTTTAGTGCAGGCAGGCAAAGGATTGATTGACCCGTGTCCGCTTTGGGACGCCGACGGCAAGGCGTATCTCGCTTACGCCTACGCAGGTAGTCGGGCGAATATCAAAAGCATTTTGGTGATTCGAGAAATGAATTGGGCAGGCACGCAATTGATTGGTGACGCCGTTTTGGTGTTTGATGGTCACGACGGCAATACGACCGTGGAAGGCCCAAAACTCTACAAAAAAGACGGTTTTTACTACATTTTTGCCCCCGCAGGTGGCGTCGCAACGGGTTGGCAATTGGTGCTGAAATCAAAAAATATCTATGGGCCTTACGACATAAAAACCGTTTTGGCACAAGGCAAAACCGACATCAATGGGCCACATCAAGGCGCGTGGATTGATACGCCGACAGGCGAAGATTGGTTTATTCATTTTCAAGACAAAAAAGCCTACGGACGCATCGTGCATTTGCAGCCGATGAAGTGGGTCAACGGCTTTCCCGTTATTGGCAACGACGCGGACGGTGACGGCGTGGGCGAACCCGTTTTAACCCATAAAAAACCAGTCGATGTCGGATTTCGGAAGTCAGATTTCGGAAATGCGCCGAAATCCGACACCCGAAATCCGACATCGAAGGTCCCCTCAGTATCTAAGCCTTTTGGGACACCGACATCCGACATCCCAAATCCGACATCGGACGAGTTTTCAAGCGCGAAACTCAATAAATACTGGCAATGGCAAGCGAATCCACGGATTGAATGGGGTTTTTCTTATCCGCAAATAGGGGCGTATCGTTTGAATGCCATGCCGTTTCCTGATTCTAATGCGACCAAAAACTTGTGCGATTTGCCGAGTTTATTGCTTCAAAAATTTCCTGCTGAGCAGTTTAAAACGACCACAAAGCTCACTTTTAAGCCCAATACTGAGGGAGATAAAATTGCGCTTATCGTTTGGGGACACGACTATGCGTACTTGAATGTGGTCAAAAAAGCGGATGGTTTGTGGCTCAATGAAGCAATTTGTATAGATGCCCATAAAGGCGGGACAGAAACGGGTAAAGACTTAGTGAAATTGGAAAAAAACACGATTTGGTTGGCTGTTTCGGTCAAAAAAGACGCGTTGTGTCAGTTTTCGTACAGTTTGGATGGGCAGTATTTTACAGACGTTGGGGCGGTTTTTAAGGCACGCGAAGGGCATTGGATTGGGGCAAAAGTCGGTTTGTTTTGCTTTCGCAAAGACGTGAAAGTAGGGGACGCGGGGTTTGCGGATATTGATTTTTTTAGAGTTGATTGATAAGTTAACGTCGGCGAGGTTTAAAACTGGCTTGTTAAGCCGCCTTTTTGAATGTTCCCCCTTTTTTTTGAATACATTTCTAAATGATTTATACCCTTTTTTTGATAGATTTT